>JAFAVL010000524.1 GCA_019242465.1 Chroococcidiopsidaceae cyanobacterium CP_BM_RX_35
AACCTTCTGCCCAGCTCGATCCGCGTTCTCGGCGTCAGTTGATTGAGTTATTGCAAACCTTGCCTTTAACTCAACTGATTGCCACACATGATTTAGATTTAGCTTTGGAATTATGCAGTCGCACGGTTGTCTTGAGTCAAGGACAGGTTGTGTTTGATGGTAAGACTGAGCAGGTCATGAGTAATCCAGAATTTTTGGTACAACATGCTTTAGAGTCACCGCTCTGCTACAGTCGCCCTTACTGTCAGATCGAACATGCCCCTGTTGCCAGAGTACTTACAGGGTGAGCTATTTGAGCCCCGCCCAGATACTCTTGACTAATTAGCGTAAAGCCTTTTGCTGTTGCAGAATAGAGCGGAAGACATCGCGGTGGATCGGTACGGCACGGCGACAGCTGAGGCGGACTGCCACCCACTCATCGTCAACTCGGATGGCTTCGATTTCCTCCGGCATGACTAGCTTGCACAAGTCCCAGGTTAGCACAGCGGCAATTGTCTCTTTATCCTGATGACTCAATGGTTCAGTTGTTTTAGGTTTAGTAACGGTAAGCATCTGAGTCCTATAATAGTACACATGTACTATTATAGGACTTTTGTGAGTTTCTTGCTATCCCTATACCTTTGGCGTTTTGCCTACGCCAGTACAAATCTAGCTGAAGATAACATCTCTAACAAACTTAACAAATCTATTGGTAATCTTTCCCCATAGATTGGGGAGATCTCCTACTCCTAATCTACCAAAGATTTTTTATTGTTAAGGTGTGGCTCCAAAATTGCTTAATCACTAAACCATTAAGACTATGACCAGTTGCCCTTGCTGCGATCGTCAACTATTGCGTCATATCCGTGGTAAAAATACGTACTGGTTCTGTCGGAATTGCTGGCAAGAAATACCAGAGTTGTTGCTGAAGAATTCCGACTTGTTTGAAACCTTAGTGCTAAGACGAGAACTAACAATAACTCCTTAATATTTCTTATCCAGTTGATGAATTCAATCGCGAATCGAATGAATACATCTCTTAGCAGTAAAGTGTCTATACTCTTAAGACGCGTATTCTTCATCATTGCCGCTGAGGTTTCACGAAGCTTTGTATTCAATTACACAGGCTATCTTCATGCTAGCTCTCTCGCTCGCAGTGTTGTGATTAGCCTGCTAACACCTCAAAAGTTAGAGTTTAAAAGCTCTTAGGTTGTGACTAGAGACTGAGTTAAGTAGTAGGAAAAATTAGTAGGCTTAAAGGCTGTATGAAAGTTTTGTCAAGAGAAGTCTGACCAGAGCAAGCCTTAATTTTTTTCCAGCTTTAAGGAGTTATCAAGCCATGTCATATGCAGAGCGACCAGAATCTGAGCGATCGGCTTACAGTAGTGCCGCATCTCAACCCGTGGATGCAATAGTTGATTATCACGACCGTGTTCGTTGGGGACCCATCTTTTCGGGCATTGTGATTGCTATTAGTTTACAACTGGTGTTAAGTGCATTGGGTGCGGCAGTGGGGGCTAGTGTGATTTCTGGCTCAGGAGCACCAAGAACAAATATCGGGGGAGCAGCGACTGGGGTGGGAATTTGGGCTATCATTAGTGCCTTGATTTCCCTGTTCCTCGCTGGTTATACAACAGCCCGCGCCTGTGGACCGATGACCCGTAGCACGGCAATTTTCAACGGAGCTATTCTCTGGGCAACAACTGTAGTGATCGGAACCTGGCTGTTATCTAGCGGGATTTCTGGGGCGTTTGGCATTCTGGCATCAAATGCTGGGGCGGTGGCGAATCAGGTGATACCGCGTGGTGGTGTCAGTGTGCCGCAGACACCTAACATTACTGCTAGTGATGCCCGCAATCTAGCTAGCAACATAGCTCAGACTAATTGGTGGTTTGCACTTGGTTCCCTGTTAACTCTAATCTCCACGATCATTGGTTCCACCATTGGCGTCCGCAAAGCTCGTATGCGTCCCTAAAGTTTTTACTTGACTGCAGGACCTAACCATGACTTTTGTCACATCTAAACTTGTGACCTTTTCCACATGTAATGCAGGAGCCTAAGACTCTATGATGTAACAACAAACAGAGTTCCATAGTCCAGTTCCCCTCCGAAACAAAGCTTTTGGAGGGCTTTTGTTAGTGAAATTTACTATCAGTACTTAACTATAAAAAATATCACCCATATCCAAAAGAGAGGGTTATGGGTGGGGGTTATTAATTCCTGACTTAACCGTCGTAGCAGCTACTTGACAGACACAGCTTCAACGTCAACTGTACTGGCTACGGCATTACTCTCAGCATCAGGAGCTTTAGTTCCTGGAGTACCCCTTCGCGCTTTGAATCCCTCTATTACCATCTGAGACACCTCAGAAACCAGCAACGTCATCAGAACGGCGTCATCAAGCTCTCCGACAAAGGGAATAAAATCTGAAACGATATCGAGCGGGCTGACAAAATAAAGCAATGTACCTAGTACGACCCACCAACGGTACTTGGGATTGCGGATTAAATTGCGATACCAGTTGTATACTGTTTGAAGCGGAAATTTCATGGTTTTGACCCTCTAGTTACTTTAATCTTGGCAAATAACCCAACGGAATTCTGGTGTGAATAACCGCCCTAACTAGTCTGGAAGATTCTACTTGGTAACGTCACCAGATTTCTCACCTCAGATAGGTGCCATTGGGATTGAAGTTCTTTGTTTATCTCTACAATTAGATAGCCCCAGGCTAGTTGATAGGACCAGCTCTCTTGGGTAGAGGAATGGACGGAGGAAAGCAAAACAGTGGATATCGTCGATATTTTTAGGAAAGGCGGTCCTGCGATGTGGCCGCTGCTCGCTTTATCAATTTTGTCTGTCAGTGTAATTCTTGAGCGTTTGTGGTTCTGGTTTAGAATCTTGACGAAGGAGGAAGATATTGTCAATCGCGTTCTAGATGCCGCAAGTGAGAATTGGTTGCTGGCTACTCAGCTTTCTAGATCAGCGATCGCGCAGCCAATCGGTCGATTTCTCTATGCTCCTCTACGACTATCTCATCCAGATCCAGAAGTCTTCAGACTAGCACTGGAGGCAGCCGCAGAGGATGAGTTGGCAGCAATGCGCCAAGGGGAGAAAATTTTGGAGTCAGTTATTGCCCTGGCGCCCCTATTAGGGTTGCTAGGTACAGTGCTGGGACTGATCCGGTCTTTAAGTTCGATTCGCCTCGGCGATTTAGGTAACTCTTCAGCTACAACTGGGGTGACTTTAGGAATTGGGGAATCACTGATTTGTACGGCAACAGGGCTAGTCGTTGCTATAGTCAGTCTAGCGTTCTACCGATTGTTTCAAGGGTTTTTAGTCAATCAGGTGAAAATTTTTCGTAAGGCGGGCAGCGATCTGGAATTACTCTATCGGCAGACTTGGCCAATGGTCAAGGGAATGATGTCACCCGACGCAGTAGCAATGGACATGCCGCCAGAAGAATATCCTATTCTACCGCCTCGTAGACCAGGCAAGACAGATGAGGTAAATCCAGCTGAACCTTAAGCCCTGATCTGTTGTCTTGCCTACAGCAACAACTGAGTATCCTGTTTTGTCACCATGAAAATTAAACTGCATTCTCCAGTCGAAGAAGTCCAAATTCAGATAATTCCGCTGATTGACGTTGTTTTTTGTGTCCTGACGTTCTTTATCTTGGCGGCTCTGCAATTTACTCGGCAGCAAGCGATTAGTGTTGATCTACCCAAGGCAAGTACTGGCACAACAGCTCCCCAAGCGCGGCAAATGCTGATCGTCACTCTTGACTCTAGCGGTCGAACCTTTGTCGAACAACAGCCAGTAACGCTTGATCAGTTGTACCAAGATGCGCGGAGCTATCATCAGACGAGCCCTTCTGGACTGATGGTACTTAATGCTTCTCGCTCAATCAGTTATAACCAGGTTGTGCAAGTATTAGATTTGCTACGGCAGGTGGGTGGTGATCGCGTTGCTCTGTCAACCCTTCCTGCCTCCTCCACTCCTGGCTTGACAAAGTAAAGAGGGAGTAGGGGAGAAGGCAGTCTTTTCTTGTTCCTCACTTCTGTTGAGCAACGTCTGGTTAGAGGCTGTGCCTTTTGAGCATGAACTGAAGGCAGAAGCTTCCAAAATATCATTAAGGGCTGGAGCCGAGAAACCAGAAAACCTCTGGCATTCTCTTCCCCTAATCCCTTCTTCACTCTCAAGATCGTAAAGTATTGTAAAATTGTGAACGTAAACAATCAAAAAACGCAAGGAAAACTGGAGCTATGACTTTAGCAGTTGGTACAGATGCACCTGCATTTAGCGTCAAAGATACCAATGGCAACACGGTCTCACTATCTGACTTTGCAGGTAAAACAGTAGTTTTGTATTTTTACCCCAAAGATGACACTCCAGGCTGCACCAAACAAGCCTGTAGCTTTCGGGATTCCTACGATAAATATCAGGGCAAGGATGTCGTTGTTTTGGGAGTGAGTGCGGATGATGAAGCTTCCCACCAGCAATTCACCCAGAAGTACAATCTACCTTTCCCGCTCCTAGCAGATACCAATCAGACTCTGATCAAAGCTTATGATGTGGATGGCGGTGGTTATGCCAAGCGAGTCACTTACGTCATTGACAGCAACGGCAATATTGCTCACGTTGACAGTAGCGTCAACACGTCTACTCATGCTGACGATATTTTAACCAAAATGGGGGTATAGTCCCTAAGAACACAATAATGGAGACGTTATCCATAACGTCTCTACAACTCCATCTACTTTTCAACTTGACGAAGTCAAGCTGCGAACCGCGGTAGCACGGGGCTCCTTGTTCGTTGACTCAGTAAGGTTTAGTAGCTGAACTAGGAGCAGATGGCGTTTGCTGTCGCAGTAATTGCTGTTGCTTTGCCCGGAATTGATCTGTTGCTGAATTCAAATTTGTGTCTTGGTCACCAGCAGAAAAGCCATCCGTCCCCCTGTTGCTGTTCTTAATGGCGTTACGCAGTAAATCCATTACACCAAAATTATCCCCTTGGTTAGAGCGGGCGAATGGATCGCTGCTGCGGTCGGGGTTTCTAAAGTCCTGTAGCGGGTCAACCGAGGCTGGGGTTGGGGCGGCTGGCTCAGCCTTGACAGGTAGAGCTACTGAGGAAAAGAGGAACATTCCTACTGAGGTGCCAATAACAAGCTGAGTAAGGGATTTAGCTGACACTTTCATAGAAGGTTTGGAAGAGAGTATTATAACTGCCTGATCTGATACTTCTATCTTAAGCAAGAGAGCGACGCAATAGGGGTTGAATACTCAAGAGAGCTATCGCGGCAAAGCCAAGCAAGAGCAGGAGCGCTTCACTGAAGGTAACAGCACCCCAAGGAGCCTGCATCACTATACTGCTTAATCCCCAATCACTGTGGAGATAAAGATAGCGAATGGGTTCGATTGCGTAACTCAAGGGGTTGAGTGTAGCAACAACCTGCAACCAACGGGGCATAAAGGACAACGGAGCTAAAGCTGTGCTAGCAAACAAGAGTGGCAAGTTAGCCACAAAAATGACAGCAATGAGTTCAATATGCCCAGGTAGGGCAAAAGCCAACCCTAAACTGAGGGCAGTGACACCTAAAGCTAGCAAAAACACGATCAGCGCGATCGCTACCAATCCAGCCGCATTCGGTAGCCCTGCTCCCAACAAAGCAGCAGCTACAACAATGACTCCTGCTTGTAGCAAGCTCTGGCTGACAATAAAAAATACCGATGCCAAGACGATGGAGAACCGTGATGCTAAGGGAGCCACTAGCAGGCGGTTCAAAAAGCCAAATTCTCGGTCAAACATCACCGGCAACCCAGCATTGAGTGCACCACCAAAAGCAGTGAACACAATGATCCCAGCGCTGAGAAACTGCCCATAGCTCTGACCCGTACCAAACAATCCTGGCGGCGCATTCTGAAACAGCGCCCCAAACAGGAATAGCCATAGCACAGGCTGAATAATCCCCGCTACCAAAGTCGAAGGACGCCGCTGCAACTGAATAAACAGCCGCCGAGTTAGAGCCAAAGTTTCTTGAACCAACTCACCGAAAAAACTGGGTTTCCTACCAGCCTGTAACTGATCCCTTAACCCCGGCTGTCCAATCATATCAGGCTTAGAAGGTGTAACAGTACCACTCATCTTTCTTCCTCTCTCCGTGTTCTCTGCGTCTCCGTGGTTAAACCCATTCTTCTTTGATCCCTCACTTCCCCTCTCTCATACTCTGCTTACGCTCAGCCTTCAAATCCC
>JAFAVL010000592.1 GCA_019242465.1 Chroococcidiopsidaceae cyanobacterium CP_BM_RX_35
TATCCCGTCGCCTCAGTTGATGCCGCCACTTCAGAAACAAAACCATCTTTTAAAGAGCTAATTGTTGCCCCTAATGAAACTTTAACTGTGCCGCAGACTTCAGTTGATTTTGAGTGGGTGATCCACGGACCAACTGGAGTAGCAGAAATTCAACTTATCCTCAGTCGGGCGAATTTCCCTCAAACAATGGCAGCCCTAGCAGTTGATCTGCATTCTCGAGAAGCAAAAGAACAAATTCGTCTAGTGTTGAACCCTCTAGAAGTTGCTCAGGCTGTTCTCCAAGATCTGCACCAAGCCAGTGCGGTGAAAACTGAACCTACAGGTTCAGCTACTGACTTCTATGCTCTGGATGTGAATGTTTGGGGGAGTTTGAGCTTTATTTACCAGATTGTTTAAGTTAACTAAATGAGAATTTACAGAAAGATGCTTGATGGCATCATTGAGGGGAAGGTTTAGACTCGACCATTTCAGTCATCATTAAGCTGATGCTTTTAGTTTTAGCAGCGTCGAATGCAGCAATCGGCAGATAGTACTCAGCCATCGACTGAAAACTCTCAAGCAATTCCTGACCAAAAACCTGCTTCAGAGCTTATAGCTTCTTTATGTTTAGTTTGCGGGCTTGGTAGTCTGGGGCAGTACTGTGTAGCAGCCCTCAAAGAGTTTGGTGTCAGTGTCAGTGCCATTGAAATAGCTCACCCTAGTAGTTGGGAAGTTAAGAACTTGCCAAGTCTACTAGAAGATTTGCTGATTGGCGACTGCCGACAACTTGAAATTCTCCAACAGGCAAAGATTCATCAGTGTCGAGCTGTCCTTTTAGTCACGAGTGATGAGCGAGTCAACATAGAGGCTGCCTTCGCAGTCAGGTTACTCAATCCTAGGGCACGCTTGATTGTCCGTTCTGCGAAACAGAACCTCAATGAACTTTTGGGGCAACAATTAGGGAATTTCGTGGCGTTTGAGGCAACTCAACTACCTGCTCCAGCGTTTGCGATCGCCGCCTTGCATAATGAAACTCAAGGATTTATCAATCTGGGCGAACACTTGCTACGGGTAGTCGAGTCCCCAATGAGCCCAGCTCATCGCTGGTGCAACTGTCGCCTGGTACATGAATTGAACACTCGGACTCGTCGAGTTCTCAGTCACATTCCCGCTGCAACTCCCCTCCCAACTCAGTTTTATCAGTGGGAACCAGATGCCAGAATTCGCGCAGGAGACATGGTTGCCTACATCGAAGTGACACAAAGACTGACTGGTTTTTCTCAGTCACCAGTTGCAAATCCTGTAAGCACGAAGACAAAACACAATTTTAGTGACCTCCGGCAGAAAATTAGCAACTTAACCTGGAGCCATCTCCAAACAAAGCTGATTCAATTCTGGCAATCAACAGCTCAACAGCAAACCAAACGAGTTGCCATTATCTGTGGCATTACTGTCGTGGCTCTGTTGCTGGGTGGCACCATCTTACTAAAGGTGAGTTACCCGCAAGCGAGTTGGCTAGGCACTTTCTATACGACAGCTGTGATGCTGCTAGGAGCCTACAACGAAGTCTTTGCTAGCCTCAATCCAGGGGATACAAGTCCAGTGTGGTTGCGACTACTGAATGTGGGACTGATCTTGGCAGGCACTGCTTTTGTGGGGGTGTTGTATGCTTTGTTGACTGAGAGCCTGTTGGCAGTGAAATTCCAACTACCAACTAGACGTCCACCCATTCCGCAACAAGACCATGTTGTCTTGATTGGCTTGGGTCGAGTTGGTCGGCAAGTTGCGACTTTTTTGCAGCAACTCAAGCAACCGCTAGTCGGAGTGAGTCATGTGGGACTAGAGTCAAGTGTCTTACCTCAGATGCCGCTCATTGTCGGCGACTTGACTCATGCCCTAACAAAGGTGAATCTTGCCACAGCTAAAAGTGTAGTGATAGCAACGGATGATGAAATGGCAAACTTGGAGATTGGTTTGATGGCTCATGCGGCTAATCCTCATAGTGCCTTAATGATTCGGACTTTTGACCCGCTCTTTAGCCAGCATCTAGCCCAACTCTTGCCTTATGCCAAAGTTTTGTGTGCGAACTCGTTAGCAGCAGAAGCGTTTGCGGCAGCTGCGTTCGGGGAAAATGTCCTTAACTTGCTACGGCTGAACGAGCAGACATTGCTGGTCACAGAATACAATCTTGAGCCTGAGGATAGCTTGAGCGGTTTGCTGCTGGCTGAAGTTGCCTATGGCTATGGAGTCATACCAATCCTCTACCAAAAACACACGCAAGAGCTTGCCAAGTTAATGCCTTCAGATGATACGAGGTTAGAGCCTGGTGATCGCTTAATTGTCTTGGCAACTACTGAGAGTCTACAGCAGATTCAAAGAGGAGTAAGACGACCTTGTCTGTGGCAAGTGCAGGTAGACAAAGCTTTGTCAAAGGATGCTGTCTTTGAGGGAGCGAGCACGATTGCCCGTACCTCAGGATGTAGTATTAGTGTGGCGACAGAATTAATGCATCACTTGCCAGGAGTGCTGCACCTCCCCCTGTACAAACACCAAGCTCAGCGTTTAGTACGAGAACTCAAAAAGCACCAAGTTTTAGCACATCTAATTCCCTCCCATCGCGAGGTTTAAGGCTTTATCTTGCAGCAGCTGCTCCATGAGACAAGCAGCAATACTGCGTGCTGCTCCTGGTTTTCCCATGCGTCGGCAACCATTTTCGGCAATAAGCTGTAGTCGATCTGGATCGTTCAGCAGAGATTGCACAGCCTTACCAACTTGTCGTGGTTGCTCTACTAGGATGACAGAGGGACCTAAGAGGCGGCTTTGGGCTTCAGCAAAGGCAGGGGTGAATTGGGGACCCTTTCCCGGAATCACAATGGCTGGTTTACCTAAACCAACAAATTGTTCTGTTGCAGTCCCTGTCATGGTGATCGCTACGTCTGCCATATGCAGAAAGTCGTTATATGCATGTTGCGCGAGAATACAAGACCCATTTTTATAGCTGAATGTCAAGGTATCCCGATTGGGAATTGGCAGCGAGTGTTCTGACTCCACGGCTTTGAAACCAGAGTCAAGCAGAATTTGGCACAGCGGTTCTAGGCTTAATCCAGGTGCGATGGCTCCCAAGAATAGTAACTTGCGCTCTTGGTAGCTTTCGAGCAGAGCCGCTACCCCCACTAAGATTTGCTGCCAGTTGGTATAGGCTTCTGGTGCTCTAGAACCGGGGAGGAGAATTATCGTGAGGGTTCGCTCTCGTTCTTGATGCTCCAGCTCTAAGTCATAGAATTTCTGCCGTGAGTATGATGGCTCCAGTTTGTCCATCATGGGATTACCCAGATCGAAAACTGGAATTGACCATTTTTGTAAGGTCTTTGTTGTGAGCGAATCTCTGGGAAAGACTGCTTTGCAATGGGGACGACTCATCAGCCAACGCTCCCAGGGATGGTAAACTGAACCAGACCAGCCTTCTAAACGCCCCAGCCACTGGCGCTGCGGTATTAAACTAGTTTCATCGCGCAGGTAGTACTCTGATCTTGCCGTGCCAACAAAAGCATAGGTAGCACCACTTAACCAAGCAAACAATAGCGGTACGATATCGCCCACAGCAAGGATGACCCCACCCTGTTTCGCCCAAGCGCGTACAGTCCAGAGTTGCTCTAAGGTCAGTTGCAACAACCCACCACGTAAATCTTGTACTAGCTGCCGCCCATCCATGTAAACAAAGCCACCAGAGGGCATGGCTTGCACTCTCCCGATTGGAGGAATGCCCACCTGACGATAGGCTTGTCCTTCACCGACTAGAGGTAGAGCAAATAATTCTGGCGGTGTTGGGTACTGTTGCAGTTCCTGCAAAATGCGGACAGCGATCGCATCCTCCCCGTGCCCGTTGCTCAAGCAAAGGAGCCTCAAGGGAACGCCTGTGGTGCCTCCAGCACGGCGGATAGAGGGACGAGGGCGCCTCGTCGCAACCGCCTCGACTTCCTTGAGCAAGCTCAATTTATCAGACATTGATAAGCTAAACACTAAATGTTGGCATTATATTAACTTCTCGTCAGCATTACTTGTTACGCAAACTACCGTCAAGAATGAGCATATCTGTCAGCAATTGAAAGCGTAATGTATTTACAGGATAAAAAGATCTATGGTAGAGTTCTCTCAATGATTTAGCTGAAAGGGAGTTTGGGAATGGACTACGAATTACGGATTGTTGTAGAGAAAGTTTCTGTCAGTTCTCAAGAGGTCGTAAACAGAGACACTCTCAAAGTCTACGACATGAAAGCTCCTGCATCAATCCTCGAGTTAGGTCTGCGTCATGAAGAGCAGATCTCTCTGTTAGAAAAAGTCCAAAATTCCGTGTTGGCTGCACAATCAAAATTGATCAACACAGGCTATGACGTTTGTCCAAAGTGTAGCCACAAGCTCAATAAAATGGGACACACGAAATCTAATTTTCACGCTGTGTTTACGGATCATCAAGTCGGGATACAGAAACATAAATGCCGTAATCCTGAGTGTGATTGGCAAAGTACTCCCACAACGACATCGGTTTTTGGCACCTCCATTCATCCTGATTTGGCTAAGTTGCAATGCGAGCAAGGAGCTTTATATAGCTATCGGCAAGCTCAAAGCAATCTAGAGAAGTTAACGGTGTATCGCCGTCCGGTAAACAACCACAACAACATCAAGCTGATCGCAACTCAGGTGGGTGCGGTGATATCTGAAGAGAATCTTAAGTCTCCCGCTGCTGGAGACTGTGCCCCGCCAGCTACTGAAGTGATCGTCCAAGTTGATGGGGGTTATATTCCCATCAAGGAGCGGGATAAACGCAGCTTTGAAGCCCTTTCGGGTGTTGTCTACCGCCCAGAAAGCATCTGCACGATTGACCAGCATCATCGTCAGATTAATAGCAAGAGCTTTGCCCTATCGGCTCAAGATGATGACCTTACCACGATGAAAATATATCTACTCAATGCGGCGCTGAAGCAGGGAATGAAGCCAGATACAGTAGTCACAGCTCTGGCGGATGGAGCCTGTAACTGTTGGTCTGTAATCTTGAGTCTAACCCCTCACTGCCAACAACTGCTTTGCATCTTAGACTGGTTTCACATCGCCCAGAAGTTTCAGAATGTTAGGGGTGCTGTTGAAGATGCTTACACAGAAACTTTGGAGCGAGTCAAATGGACCTTATGGCATGGCAAACCGGATGAGGCGTTGAGCAAGCTTCAGCTTCTGATGACGAATACCACAGACTCAAAGAAGCGCCGGAAATTAGCAGATTTGTATGACTATCTAAACCGAAACCAGGCTTATCTTGTCAATTATCGAGAGCGAGAGCAGCAAGGACACACTTACACGAGTCAAGTGGCTGAATCTCACATTGAATCAATTATTAATGCTCGACATAAGAAGAGTGGAAAAATGCAATGGACTCGGGAAGGAGCACATAATGTTCTACAAATTAGAGGGAAAATTGCCAGCAATGAGTGGGGCGATCATTGGCAAGAACCTGTCCTATCTGCATTAGGAGTCATAGCATAATTAACTATTTATACTGTAAATATATTACGCCTGCCTTGACTGGTACTTGGTCAGCTTTCCCAGTCGCTTGCTCGCGGTTGGCCTCGGCCGCTTCGAGCCGCTCTCTTGAGTTCTTGCTACCCTTTGTATTAATGAAGTAGGGTGGGTGAACGGTGAGCATTGTAGTTTTTTCTCACCGCCCTCTTCCCATACCCCAACTAAGTAGTAGCTCATAGCTAGTGGCGTTGGAAGAACTTCCAGATCGCCCTAGTTGCGTCAATGCCATCACCATCAGGCCAACGGTGTCCGCCGTTTTTGACACTGATTAGCATCACCTCTGAACCACCACGACAACCCGAATAGCGAGAGACTTTAACCCTTTTGCCGGATTTTACTTGAGCTTTGGCAGCACAACCGTCATGTTGCCGCCAAAGCTCAATTGTTTGAGGGACAGAGAGGACCTCTCTCCCCATACCTCCAATCCTGCCACCGCCATAAGGTACAGAGCGATCACCCGTGCCGTTGATTGTCAAAATCGAAACCGGGTCATCGGGCTGGCAGTTTGATGCTAGGCTGGCTGGGAGAGTAGCAGCGACCGAGGCAAATGCCGCAATCCGGTCGGATAAATTGCAGGCTAGGGTTTGGGTAAATATTCCCCCACTAGAAAAGCCTGTAGCGTACATGCGATCACGGTCGATGTTCCGAAGTTGCATCAGATGATCGAGCAATGCCACCACAAATGAGACATCATCTTCAGTGTTCCATTGATGGTCAATTCCATTGGGATAAACAGCGATAAATCCTTTCTCATCCGCTAACTGATTGAAATCGGTCACGCTGGCAATTGTTCTACCACTGCCGCCACTACCGTGAAACACCAGAACCAGAGGTATTGGTCTAGCCGGATTATAGGATTTGGGAATGTAGAGATAGTAGCTACGTGACTGTCCTCGCTCGAGGATCTTTCCAAAGAACCTACCACTAGATACTAGCTTTTGCGATTTACCTTTTGCCTGCAATTGAGCTTGCGCTCTTGAGTCGCCGGAGCTTCCTCCGGCGTTCCCTTGAGTTGAATAAGTTGTTGAACAGTTGAGGAGTAGGAGTAGGACAACAATCATTGCTCTCAAAACACTGCAATTAAGATAGATGTTCACGTTCTAGCTTTAACACCATTTCAACAAACTCTATAAACATACATCACCTCCGCAGAAACCCATAAACTCCACACTGTATCACCTTAAAATTCGTAATTACACTGGCGCTAACTCTATGGCTTGACAACTAGAATCGACTCAGTTCTCAAAGGGAGCGCCGGAGTGGAACTCCGGCTGCTGCTTTGAGCAAGCTCAAGATGATTCTCTTACTTCTCTTCACCGCCAGCAACTAAGTTGGCGGTTCTCTAAACAATAAGGACAGAGCCCTATGTCATCCTTTGAAACCTTCTTCGCCTTCAGCTTTGTCTCCACAACTGCTGTAGCTCTACTCGTCACCTGGTTTCGCTACTTGCCAACGTTGATTGCTTCATACCATTTCCTTGCCTACCAATTAGAGCAGTCTGAGCCGAAACAGTATAATGAGTATTCCTTGCGGTTTAAGTAGACAAAAAAGATGGCTAAAAGCTAACCTTGAACAACTTAAATAATTCTCCAGAAAGCTGCGAAACAACCTTTGCGCCTGTGGCTTTTATTGTGTTTTCCCATGCAACAACAGGTTCTAGAAATACCTCTGCACCTAGATATGTTTCTAGAACTGCCCAGTCTTCCGCCAAAGGCTGCTGCGGATCTAGAATGTCAAAAACAAAAAAACCTCCGGGTTTCAGTACGCGCTTGACCTCAGCTATAATGGCGCTCCAGTAATCAAGTGGAAAATAGCAGCTCCAGCCCGTGGCGATCGCTAAGTCAAACTGAGCA
>JAFAVL010000613.1 GCA_019242465.1 Chroococcidiopsidaceae cyanobacterium CP_BM_RX_35
TGAAGAAATGCTAATTGCCTCTATACGCCAGGAAATTAGTTTGTTGAATGCGATATCTCCAGTGGGTTGCAGGTACCCAGTAGTGCGCCCTCAACCCTCTAGCAGGCGATCTTTCAACATAGACGTTTGGTAGTTGCTGACGTTGAAGTTGTTTTGAATTATCTTCGGTATCGCTGAGGTAATAAATATAGAGTTTGCTGTCGGGATGGAACCATGCCCAATCAGCCCATAACGCCAAGTCATCGTCATCGTAGAGGCAATCAAATCCCCAGCATTCACGGATATTGGAAGAGTAGCGATCGCATGTCAGTACTGCCTGGCGCATGGCATATCCACCACCTGAGTGACAGGCAAGAATGACGTTGCCAATTGTGGGCTGCTGTCTAGCTGTGCGGTATGGGCCATGCTCCATCAAGGCTAAGCAAACTTGGTCTAGATATGCATCAAACCCTCCCGGCTCAATTAAACTGCCAGCCTCAGAACGCGGTCCCAATGTTGGGGCAACAAGAATAACGTTCTTCAGACTTTGGTTGACTCCCGGACGGAGCGGCCAGAAGGGCTTCTGGTGTGTACTCCAATACCCATCGATTGACATACTTGGATACAGGTAGCGATAACCTTGCAGGTAGACAATCACGCTGATTTGTGGCTGCAACTCGTAGCCTTCTGGAATGAAGATCCCTGTCATCGGTCGGGCAGGTTTTTCTTTTCCCAAAGGAATACTGACATAAAACGTGAATGCTGGCGGTCTGACTTCACGTTTTATGAACCGCGTCTGAGGTAGTCTGAAGGGGAGAAACATAGGAGCGCAAATCCTCTACTTAGACTATTTTTTCTTAATTGCTAGCATCAAATTAGAATCATTCACTTTATATTGATAGCCAATTCCAAAATCTAGTGGTTTTATGTTATCCTTACTCTGATATATTCTTCTAAGCTCTGCTTGATATTCATTGCTGAATAAAGCAATCGGTTGAGTGTAATTGCCGTAGAATTTTAGTACCCATTTGGAATCATTAAAATATTTAACTGGAATCCCAGAGTCATCTTGCAGTAAACTAGTACTTTGTGAAAGTATCAAATTTCGGATATTGGAAAATCCCTCATAGTGCGGCAAATAAGATGCAGCTTTAAGATAGGTGATCGACTTCCCAAACTTCCGGATAAATTTATCAAATTCTGGCTTTTTCTGCAAAGCCGAGTTAGATAGATCGACCGAGAAGTAATATAATGAGCGAGTCTCCTGGCTTCCGTTCGGGACAAATTCAATCTTGACGCCAGGAATTAAATTTTCCTTATTGTCTTTACTTAATGAGTGAATTGTCGCATCTTTTCCTAGCCCTATATACTGTACGTCCTGAATTTTATTGTTGGTTCTAGCTAAGAAGACAAATAAGATGGGGAGAACACCTTGGTCGGACAGATCTTGCTTCATGTCATTTGTGCGGAAAAAGCTCCATCGCAGGATAGCCCCTAAAGATTGTTCAATTTTCTGTAAATTGTTCGCTATTTCCTCTGTTGATGTTTTCTCAAGAGTCGGCAGATAGCCCACAGGTTCTAAACCTGCTAAGATATAAGTATTACCTTGAGGAAAAAAGGAATAGCAATACAAAAAGTCAGGTCCACTAAATGGATATAATATAAATTTAGAAGTTTGATAAATCGGCTTCAATTCCTGAGTTGACCATTTTCTGATTGGCGCCAGCTGTTGCTTTTCTAGCTTGCCCCAAGACTCATTGAAAAAAGCTGCATAAGATTTCCATGCTTGACTCTTCTCTTGAACAGCAAGGGAACTCTTTCCATCTACTTTCATTCCAGCCAGAAACTTTGCCTCATTAGTTAACTTTACTGTTTTATTGGCGTCAGCTTTGGGGTTAGAGGATAACTTTTTAGGTAGGACTTGAGGGCTGTTAGTTTTTTCAACTGTTTGAGGAGTCATTTTGTCATTGTTAGTAGCATTTTCTGCTCCTGGCTTGGTTTTGGAGGTGTTGCTACAGGAGAAGAGCGAAAATAAGAGCGTAGTTGTTGTCAAAAAATACAGTAGCTTTTTGAGCATGAGATATTATAAGTCTAATAGAAAGCTCAATTATTTTAATACAAGGTTTGTCTTTTAGCAGCAAATAAGTAGACTGGCAAGCCTAGCAGAATTGTTCCCAATCCTGCTAGTGACTCCACTGGTTTATCTTGGTAAATAAAGATTAGCATCCAGATACTGATAGTGAGGAATATCAATGGTGGAAAGATTCCTACTCTATAAGGTCGAGGGACTTCTGGATACCTAAACCTGTGGATAAATACTCCCAAAACTGTTACACAAGAAGATAGAGTGAGGGTGAATCCAAGATAGGTAACAATGGCTGCAAAACTAGACGTAAAGATTAGAACTAATACGATGACAAG
>JAFAVL010000741.1 GCA_019242465.1 Chroococcidiopsidaceae cyanobacterium CP_BM_RX_35
GCATTGTAGACCATCCCAATCTTTGGAATTACCTGAAGGAACTCTATCAGTTGCCTGGTGTTAAGGAAACGTGCAACCTGGAGCAGATCAAACGGCATTACTACAAAAGTCACTCAAAAGTTAACCCAACCCGTATCGTTCCCAAAGGTCCGATTATTAATTTTGAGGCACCTTTCGATCGGTAAGGAAAGGACAGGTTCAAGGCGTTGAACTAAGGGCTGTTCAGGCACAAGCAGAATTCGTGTGTCAAATCTTTGGAGTAGTTGCATAACCAAGTTTTCACGAAGAGGAGCGTTTGTCCTCAACAACTATTCGCGACACAACCCAAAATTGCCAATAGTGAATGAGGTAATGCTGTGTTGGATTGGAACGATCTGCGCTACGTTTTAGTCATTGCTCGCACCCAAAGCGTTGCCGAGGCGGCTAGCCAATTGAGTGTCCATCAATCTACGGTGTTCCGGCGATTGAACGAGTTGGAAAAGGCACTAGGAGTTCGCCTCTTCGACCGCCTGCCAACAGGCTATGCTGCTACGCCAGCAGGGGAAGACATCTGCCAAGTTGCCGAGCGGATGGAGGAGGATATGGCGGCTTTGGACAGACGGATTAGCGGACAGGACCTGCGACCAAGTGGAGTTCTCAGGGTAACAACGACAGACGCCTTGTTATTTAAGCTTCTCTCCCCATGCCTAGCACTCTTCTGCACTACCTATCCAGAGATCGAGCTAGAGGTGCTCGTGTCCAATCAATTTTTCAATCTGACCAAGCGCGACGCTGATGTCGCTATCCGTCCGGCCAGCAATCCTCCAGAAACTCTTGTAGGTCGCCGTGTCTCTAGCATCGCCACAGCTATTTATGGCTCATCTGGTTATCTAGCTGCATCTGCTGACCTCAGCGATTTGTCTAAACACAGTTGGATTGGACCAGACGAGAGTCTATCGCATCTGGCTTCCGCTCGATGGTTGAAACAGTCATTTCCTAGAATACGTATGCAGTACCGCAGTAACACACTGATAGGCATGCTTGAAGCAGCAAAGCAAAACCTTGGTCTGGTCGCTTTGCCGTATCACCTAGCCGAGCCTGACCCCGATCTACAGCAAGTTCGCTCACCCTTACCCGAATTAGCGTCGGAGCTTTGGTTACTTACCCATGAAGACCTTCGGAATTTAGTAAGAGTGCGTGTTTTCATTGATTTTGTGGCGTCATGGCTCAAACCCTACGCAGACCTGCTTGAGGGGAGAAGACTCATAGCAGAACATGAGTGATTCATTAATATGTTGGTGACCACTTTTTAACCCTTTTATGAGAGTTTATTCAGACTGCTTACCCACACTTCTGGAACATCACCCCATGCCTCATCAGTAAAGCGATCACACAGAAGCACAAATCCTGGTAACACTTCTTCTCCAGAAAGTTGAGTCGGAAGTTTTCGCACTTCTTTTGCCTGTCCTTGACGATAGATTTCGACCTGTTGCTCTTGAGGATTAAACAGCCAGCCCAACCGCACACTGCTATCTATGTATTCCTGCATCTTTTCTTGAAGCGATGGTAGGTCATCGGTGCGAGAGCGCAGTTCAATCACAAAATCAGGAGCAATAGGGGGAAATTTCTGCCGTTGCTCGGGCGTAAGAGCCTGCCAGCGCGAGCGTTCCACCCAGGCTGCATCAGGAGAGCGATCCCCTCCACCTGGTAACTTAAACACCGTTGATGAACTGAAGACTTTACCGAGGTTGGTTTGTTTATTCCACACATA
Source organism: Chroococcidiopsidaceae cyanobacterium CP_BM_RX_35 (assembly GCA_019242465.1). The sequence continues at coordinate 1,751 of JAFAVL010000741.1, forward strand.
CAACTCCCCGCCTAAGTCCATTTCTCGACTGCCGCTCTCTCCACCAACGGGTGACATGAAAAGTAATACTCCTTTGGCACTCCGTTCGATGATGAGTTCCGGATTGTTAATGCAGAGTCGGTAAAACTGCTCATCGGTGAGATGAACTTGATTGAGATCCACCTTAAGCGGAAAAGTCAGCATTGCGGCTTCTCCCGATTCTCGTTTAACTGGATTCTACTGCGCCTAGTGCATTTTTAAGGAACCTGATGTGCAATAAACTTTTGAAACTTTTTCCTCATAGGGTTTTCAGTAACTTCTTTGCCCAGTTTCAAATGGTTGAAAAGTAATACAAGATATTTCACGAGTAATACAAAGCATGTCAGTTTGTTACGCTCCCACATACGAACGGAAGCGTAACAAAAGAGTATTACTTCCCTATTCTAGCCTACTACTCCTAGTGCAGACATAACTGCTTCTTGCCATTGCTGCTTCCATTCTTTGCTCACCATCTTCGCCCTGATTTGCAATACTTGATGAGCGCCTTCTCTAGCCCATTGCATCTTTTTATATCTTTTCTGCCGAGCATTGATCATTCAAGGAAATCTCAAGAAGACATTAGGTAATTTATCTGGATTAAGAACCTGGGTAGAATATGGTTTTCGCTTCTTGTAAACAGGAATTAGGTTGGACAGATTATCGTTTTACTAATTTTCAACATATTGAGAAGTGGTGGGAAATCATTTTTGTGTTTACACAATGATTAGTTTAAGTGGTCCAGCCTTTTTAGACCTAAACCAGTCACAGCAACTTGAAACACAAGTCAAAGAAAATGATGCGGTTGATTTTGCTAAACATCAACAATGGAGCCATGAGAGTGGATAGAAAAATACTTTAAATAATCTGCGTCTAATTCTCCAACACTCTTAATATTTTGGCTGATTTATCCCTGGCTAGATATTTTTCCTAATTCCAATCTCTTGCAGGGCTTCAGTCAGTTAATTAGTGCAATGAATCAATTTAAACCCTTTTATTCTTCTAGCTAATTTAACTCATTTACTATTTGCTCACTCCGGAAAGTGACGGAAGAGGGTTAACTAGATTAGTATTACTACTAATCCCCGTCAGTACGAGTTCATAAGCATTTTCAACCACGGGCTGTCCGACCGCAGCAATACACGTCAGTTGCTCCACTTGGGCAGAGCCCAAGACCGCACTGACTCCTTTATTCAGCAGGATAAATATATCTCTTGTTAGTCAAAACATTAGAGCTTGATAGCACACGTACACTTCCGTAGAGGCAACAATTGCTATAGCTCAAGGATTGCTTGCAAGGCACTGGGTAATTTAGACTCTACTAATACATATTTTATGTTGTTGATAGAGTATGTATAGCAATCCGTGTAGGAATTAGAGGCTCTCCTCTGTCTCCTCCGTGGTTCATTAACAATGATACTGTTCACAAATCAAATAGGACTGCTATATATACGGAATCAAAGACAAAATTCTACATAAGTTAAACATAAACCAGACTTTGCCTAGACTTATTGATAATAGCCACATGTAAAGATATTTACTGAAGTTCAATAAGGACTTTTCTGCGTGTTGACTGTTACACCAGATCAAAACTTGCTCTCACCCTTGTACAAATAGCTAAGAAAAATTAGGATGGTTGACCCAAGTTATAGCTACGCCCGAATCAGCGATGTTAGTATTCCTGGCTTTCCAGATGCTAGCGCCTTTGCAAATCCTTCCGCCCTCGTGCCAAATGTCTTTGCCAATCCCTCTATCAACAATAATGGATATGTAGACTATGAGGGTTTTGTTGGTTTTCCAACACAGCATTTGCCCCCGTCTGTAATTTACACTGGTAACGGCAGCAGCTCACCTAACGTTCTCATTAACCAAAGTCGCTATCAGTTTACTGACAATAGTGATAATACATACAG
>JAFAVL010000134.1 GCA_019242465.1 Chroococcidiopsidaceae cyanobacterium CP_BM_RX_35
TGGGCAGACAAGATAATGTTTTGCACCAGGTTTTTCTGCTCTTGGTCTTGATTTTGTTTCACCAGCTTCCGCATGTATATTTCTGAGTTACTCAACATCGCCGCCACATTCATAACGATGAGTCCAAGTTTGATCTGCTGATCATCAGCATGTAGATAGCTGGGAGCCGCTCCATCTTGATTAGGGGTCATCTCGCGTTACTCATCTATAATTTTTGAGTCGATCTCTATTCTGTTTATCTACTGGCTTAAGAAACAAAACCATCTGCACTGTCCATTAAGCTCAGCTAAGATTCTTCGTGAGACTGACAGTATGAGATCACTTCCAATGCCAGCTCGTTGGCAACCACCCTAATATCTTCCTCCAGGCTTTGCAGCTCTTGGCTTCGGTCTCTTATAAGAGACCAGGCATAGACCTTAGGATTACTCAGCATTGCTGCCGTAAAAATGGAGGTGATGACTAACACGATCAAGTCGTGATAATCATGTAAATAGTTTGGATCGGACTTATCTTGATTTTGATTCATAATGTGCTGGAAAAGTTTTACAAACGGATGATCTTCCATATCTGCTACGCGAATGCAGGCTACCTTCACTAGCCGGAAAGCGGTATAGTAAAGGGAAAATTTCCAGGTCAAAAGTGTCTCATCAACGTGGCGACAGTTATCAATCCTGACATCCCCAACCACTCATGGCTGTCGCGACAATGCTTGTCATAGCTAAAACTCTATAGAGCCAGAGATTTGTAGCTGACATGAATAGGTGTGAGCGTGTGATCGCTTTTTTCTAGAGTGGGTTGATAACTGTCGTCCTCCCAATATGCTGTTGTCTAAGCATGGTTCAATCCTCTATTTGAATCAGTAATGGTATTTTTTAGAGAGGCGCGAGAAGACTGCTATCCTTGTCAGGAGCAACGCAAAAAAGTGAGGTGACATTTGCAAAAGCACAGTCATCCGAATATCTGTCTAGATATGCAGGTCAAGAAAGTATCAACTAAGTAAATGACAGTTGTGAAAAAGAGTATATGTAAAACCACAGAAAGAGATTTACCAAGCAATTTCTGATTACTAGGCCAAGTAATTCTGTGGAATTCCCTCTTCATTTCTCTGAAAAATTGTTTGACCATAAGTTTTCAAATTTTATTCAATCGGGTTTAAAGTGTCACTTGAACTTGTGACTGACAGCCTAACTTTGCCGCTGCGGAAGGTTTATGGTTACACATGGTTTGAGTAGACCCAAACCAAACGGACGTGCTGTTGCAAAACACAGTTGCAGGTTTGAACAGCGATGTTTGTTGGCTCCTACACTTACAGTTAGCGTGCGGACGACTAACGGGGTAAGTTAGCCGTTGCCGCCTTCACTCCAGGAGCCTCACATACGTTGCTGGGAGCTTGTTCAGTCACCTGACAAAATGCAGCGGTGAGTAAGTTCGTATCGCTCAAAATGGTCTGAGCCATAGGGCTGTTGGGATTTTGCAGCTGCTGCGTGACTTGCGACCAAGAGAGACCGTGCAAGAGTTCGGGCCTGACTGAAGCCCCACTTTGAATGTAACGACCGCCAATGTACACAAACGGAATCGAGCCAGGATTATCAGTGTAAGGAGCCTTGTCAAATTTTTCGATTAGACTTTGCTGCTTGGCAGTAGGTTGTTGTAGTGGCTTGCCTTCACGGTCCTGTAACTCCACTGAGGTGAAAGTTAGATGTGGGCTTTGGTAGTTGGACTTGTAGAAGCTGAATGTGGGAGTATCAGGATAGTCATCGCTAGAGCTAGAGCGCATATAGTGCAAACCATCAAGATCACCGAAGCGTAATAATGCCAAGGCGAGCGACCAGCGCAGAGTAGCACAGTAGGGACAGTAATCTGCCCCGATGTAGAGGACTTCCGGGGGTCTACCCGGAGGCAGCGCTCCTGGGATTGCCCGTAACAATGTTTTGGCAGCGGTAACGTTGAATGTTAGCCCTTTTTGACTAGCCTGCTTGAGGTCGCTTAGTATACTTACACTCACAGGCTGGTCGAGTTGGGAGGAACTGTTAGCGTTGAGCGGGCTATAGAGCCATAGGGTGCCAACGAGGGTCACTGTTACTACTACGATGCCTGTAAACACTAGTTGCCCTTGATCTGACCAGTTCCGCCCAGTCACTGCCAAAATCAACAGACTTAAACTCAGCGAGGCAGAAACAATGCAATACAGACACAGAGCATGAATCTGGAATGCTAGTAGATACATCAGGTAGCCACTGAAAGTCGTCATAGCAGTGGCACCAATGAACATGAATAAGGCTGTCCACTGCTCCAAGTCATTTCGCAGGTGCCGATGCTGAAAAGAGTTGGCTAACAAGGGAGCCAAAGCTAGGACGACCATAGTGGAATAGGCCAGGAATCCCCAAAGAGACAGAGGTACTCCCAGCACGGTAGCATAAGCACTGTTTAGCACCTGCTCGCAGCCCTGAATGGGACAGGCAGCAGTTTGATGCAGTAGCTTGCTTACAGTTAGATAGGCTGTGGTAGAAGCACCGACAGAGGCGAGCGCTCCCATTACAGGACGGGAGTGTTGATAAATCCAAGGGGTAGAGTATTTTCTCATCATAGTTATGCTGGAATGTTATGGAGTTGGTAGGATAGATTTTTGGAGCTGGCAAGAGATTTGTGGAAATTGGAAATCTTGTGTAGTCAGCCGACCTTCAAACTAAATAGCGCCTTGGTCTAGCTAGGGAGGAAATTTGGTCGCTCAGGTTAAAAAGTCCACGGAATCAAGCTTCTAACAATCGTCTGGCTTGGACACCTCAAAGAGCGACCATGTTTTCGGCGAATTAGTTGTTGATAATGATTACGGGTGAGCCGGAGCGTGGCGGATTAACCTGATTAGCAGGCGGATAAGTAGGTGCAGGATAGACAGGAGGTGTGGGCACAGGATACGGTGGATAAGCCAGACCGCCTTGGGGATAGGCTGATGGGGGCATAGGAGGTACCGGGGAAGAGCTGGGCTGATTAGCAGGCGTAGAGGGCTGAGAGGTTGGGGGAAGAGAGCCAGAGGGGACTGAGGGAGAGCCTGGGGAAGAGTTAGTCTCTTGTTGAGCGTTAGAAGGCTGAGAGGTTGAGGAAAGAGAGCTAGAGGGTGCTGAGGGAGCTTCTGGGGAAGAGGCAGGCGTAGAGGGTTGAGTAGCAGGCGTAGAGAGCTGATTAGCAGACGTAGAGGGTTGAGTAGCAGACGTAGAGAGCTGATTAGCAGGCGTAGAAAATTGAGCAGCAGAATCATTAAGCGCCCCGTTTAGCATGTGACGAGCCATCCGATCGAGGAGGGGTTTAAGAGGTATGGCTAAAGTCGCCTGAGCGGTTAAGGGAACCATCCCAGTTGTTAGGAGCAATAGGACTGCCAGTTGGGTAAATCGCTTGGTCAATAGATTCTTTGGTAAGATCATTATTTACCTCCAATGTTCAAATAAAGATTGGACTTAGAAAAAAGCGCTCGCACCCCCTACCAGAAATACGAGCGCTTAGTTTATCTCAAAAACGGTCAATCTCCTCAAGACACCAATTTCTGCTCTATGTGTCTCTGTTAAAATGCCAAGTTAGGAAAAAGTCAGCTAGCTTATCAGAAGCCATCAATCACTGTTAGGTGACCGTCGTAATTAGCGACCTCGTCGTCCAATGTGATAGATGCATTGACCCAAGAACCATCTCGTTTGGCTGCCTGGCAGTGCAATGTCGTAACGTTGTGCACCTCTAAATTGCAGTTGCGGGTCGAGCCTCCGAAGCCGCCATTTTTTAGCCAGGCTAAGCGACCATCAACGTTGACTATGCTAGTATTCAAGTTCACAGCAGTTCCTGAAAGCTTTCCGGCTGAAGTACGGCAATTAGCATTCAGATCAGCTGAACCAGAGCGGTCAACATTGGTGAAAAGAGTAATATTCTGGCAGGAAGCGGTGAACCCCCCACCTGCAAATGCCGCCTGGGGTTTTAATAGAAAACAGGCTGGAAGCACAAGAGAAAAAGCAATTGCAGCTTTCAAAATCTTTCCTAATCTCGACATATTTATTAAGTCCTTTTGGCTTTGGATGGGTTGTGTCTGGTGCGCTTCTGAGTCTTGAAAAAACGCAGTGGGAAATTGAACAATTTCAGTTGTTTTTGTCTTGGTCGTAGCTGTTTTCATCGTTTATGGTTTCCTAGATTCGTAATGAGAATCGAGTCGTTGCAAAAGCTATTTGTTGCAACACTTTGATTCAAACACAAGGTATTTAAAATCTAAATAGCCTAGAGACATACAGCGAAGTTAAGGGTAAATAATACTAAGTTCAGCTAAGTTCAGCTAAGTTCAGCTAATATCTCTAAATAAATTTCGAGAAAGAGGAATTGCTCCTAAGCTCGACTTTATCCATTTGCTGGAAGCCTCTGCTCAAGCGACTTCTAGGATCTCAGATTTGCTCTCTGAGTTTTTGAATGTCGGGTATTCCTCAAACATGAGGAAAAGTTTGAGGGTTTGAGCAGGATTCAGGTGGTAGTAGGAGGCACTTGAATTTCAAATGGATAAAGTCGAGCTAAGAGAATATTAATCTCCTTAAAATCATTATCTACTCAGGATTAGAAATCATTCCGATGTGAAAAGATGGAAGGGAATTTTCACCTTATTGAGTTTGTTCTCAACAAGTTCAGACTGAAAGCTTGCTTTTTTTTTTGATTGATGAAGAGCCTGCTCTTATCTTTTAATGAATTACTGTCTCAAAACGCTTACTCTGCGGAGCTTAAGACATGTTTGATATCCCTTCGAGGACTGGCTCACGCTGCAACTACATGCTATATTTGGCATCAGTTGTCTTTTCGGATTTAAATAAACTGTGTCTTCTCTAAAGTTAGAAATGAATGCTGACCAAGCAGTTTGTTATGTAGATCAATTATTTCGTAGTAGAAAAAACGAACGAATGACTAAATATCAAAAGGCTGTACTTTATGGAACTTGGCAAGGTCTAAGATAAGA
>JAFAVL010000651.1 GCA_019242465.1 Chroococcidiopsidaceae cyanobacterium CP_BM_RX_35
TGTAGTCGCGATCGAGATCTAGATGATTAATTTCCTGAAAGGCTGAGATCTCCGCCATATCTAAGACGTAATCAATCCCAATCCCATCTTGTGCTACCTGCAATCCGGCGTAGTGATTGATGGTGAAATTACCAAGGGGGTGGGCACTCGCTACAGGTTCCCCTAAGAAAAACACCATCAGGAAGACAGTAATCCAGGATAAACAATGCAACAGTCTCATAAAGATTTCTCCTACAGGATCAGGAGTGAAGTGAAAGAAGAGGCAGGGGAACGAACTCATTAACTTTCCCCCCTGCCTCCTGCTCCCCTGCTAAGAACTGCCTCTTTTGGTCAGCTAACACTCGACGGGCTGTGTCGGCGTACTTGTGGTGGAACTGGGGATTGAGGTTGAGAGCCTGAGTTAATTGCTTGATTGCTGCTTCACGATCGCCGCAAAGCAGCGCGATCGTGCCTGCATGAAATAGCAGTAGGGCATCCTCTGTGCCATAGCGAGTTGCCTGTTGGGCTGCTCGTTGCGCTTCTTGCCAGCGCCCGTTAGCTGCCGCTGCCCACGCTAGTGTATCCTCAGCATAGATATCATCTCTGACTGCGACTTCACGTCGGGCAATCTGTAGTGCTTCTGGTAAGTGGATGCTGTGGTCGGCGTAATAAATAGCCAAGGCTCGGTCATAAATCCCTTTCACCTGGCTCAGATGCCCCACCACCTCGATAAGCGCTTCGGTTTCAGCTGCGCCTTTTTGCTCTCCCAAAGCCCTCTGGGCATCTGCCTTGTAACCCAACGTTTCTACCAGTGGCACCAATTCTATACCCTGATTTGCAGCCTCCAATGCCTCCCGCCATCGATGCTGAGCGACATAGAGGCGGGCAAGTCCTGTGAACGCAGGTATCTCCAACGGAAACAGAGCGAGAGCCTCCTGATATCGCTGCAAAGACAGGGCAAGATCCCCAGCCACAAAGGCAAGATCCCCAGCCCGCACATGAAACCAAGCACGGGTTTCTGCTGAATTGGTGTAGAACAAGTCCATCTGCTGCATAGCCTCATCCAGTAGTTCCCGTGCTCCAGCTAGATTGCCAGTTAACTCCTGATAGCGAGCTGCAACGGCATTGTAACCAGACAAATCCTCTTCATTAGGGAGAGTCTGCAATAATTGATGAGCTACTCCATAGTTACCTAACTCCATCTGAATCGATGCGGTCAGCGAAACAACACTAGGAGCGTCAGCAACCAGCCGTTGATCATGAGTCACAACATCCAGAGCTTCCTGAAATCGGTGTTGAGATAGTAGTGCCGATGCTAGGAGCATGGAAGAGATGCCATTGTGATGCGGTTGCATCGCTAACGAGCTGCGTGCTGCTTGTTCTGCTCTCAACAGATCTTCCACATCCCCCATTTCTCGAAAGCGCTTTAAGTACTGGGCAGCGACGAGACGTAAGGGCAGTGGGGATTCTGGAGATTTGTGAACTTCCTGCTCATAGAAGTTGATAATGTGAGACCGCTGCAAATAGTCTGGGAAGACCAGAGCAGAGCTTTCTTTGACAAATCTATTGGCGTCACCCATAGCTAGCGCCTGTGCCCAAGGGTATCCTGGTAACACCAGCAGACAAATCAACACTAACACCGAGAGCGATCGCAGATGCATAGCTTAAGAGCGAGGGTTACCTAAATAGGGGAAGGTAGAGAGAAAGTTGCTATCCTTAGGTCCGACGTTATCGGTAGTTAGTGCCGGAATCGCACCATCAGTGATGCCTGTAACGGCACTACCGAAGACAACAGATAAGGTTGTATCAATCACGTCATCCTTTGGTCTTCTCCCGCCCAAGTTGGGTGGAGCAGCGCCTAAACTAGCTAATTGAGTACCAAAGTAGACGCCAGTTGACTGATTTAGGTCAGCTTGGATGACATCAGGAATTGCTACCGCTACAACTGCATCAGATATACCTTTAGGTCGTCCCACAGTTGCAATAAAGGTTCGAATAAAGTTGGATTGATTACTCTGGTCGTTTTTCGGTGTCTGAAGATTACTGACATTATGAGCTTTAAAGTCCATAAATAGTTCGTTCAGCGCCGGAATCGCTAACCGCTCAATCTGAGCAAAGCTACCATCTCTAAGTCTGGGAGTTTTGACGCTAGTTGTCATCCAAACACCGATCTTGCCAGTGCTTCCCTGAGAGAGGAGTAGCTTCTTAGGTAGTTCGACTACAATCGAGTGGACGTTGTATGGGTCAAGAGTATCTTGTGCTTGACCAGCAGGTCGGAAAGAAAGGACTTGGAGGGGAGGAGGTGGATCAGGCTGATTGTGAAAATCGCGATCTGGTATGATCTTCAAAAATTGTGATAAATCGAAGAAGAAGGGGTCCTTGCGCAAACCAACAAATGTCGTTACCCCATTATTATTAGTGGTGAATGTTGTGTTGAGGTTACCTGTACCACTTGCTGGAAGTAGCGTTGACTGAGTTCCTACAGTGTTTGGCTTACCTGGACCATATACGGTAACAGTTTGGTTTGGTCCCGTACCATTCACCATAAATTGGAGTACGACATCTTCAACACCATCGTTGCCCAAGCTGTCAATTTTGAACTGATAGAGAACAGATGGGTCGAATGGTCTGACCTCTCCAGGCATGATTAGAGGGTCGAAGTCCATCGCTAGAACAACATTGTCGGTATTTGCTGGATCTTCAAATACAAACAAATCTGTTAAATCAGCAGCGGTGAGCTTAGTGGCTAGAAAAGTCGTGTCTTGGTGATCTGAAGCCAGCGCTGGAGGAGCTACATAAAGAAGTAACGCGATTAAAGTAGCGACGAAGGCCGCTGTAGTCCGAAAAAGCCAAGTTGCCGCAAGCCGCATTGATGCTCTCCTTGAGATGTTTCGTCCCCGATCGAGTTCTTTGTTTTAAAAAAGACTGTATGGCGCTTACCAGGGCAAACTCAGATTACTCGCCTCTACTGCTCATTTTCCAGCCCAATATGTGTTCGTTTCTTGCTCATTTTTCTGGTCAAGAAAAAATGAGCGTAGTCATCTGAAGATCAGATGCAGTGTGCGGGGTGTAGTGTATAAAATAAGTTTGTAAAAAGATCGCACCATCAGGAAAATTATGAAACGGTTCACCTTAATCTTTTTGCTAACTCTTGTATGTATAGTAGGTTACTACGAATATAATTTATCGCAAGCAGAAAGGCTCTTCTGGCTTAATGTAGGTATGTAAATTCTCACCTAGTTCCGCCTTTGCCACAAAATAAGAACTTAACCCTTTCGAGTTGTTTTCCTGATAAATTGCGCTTACCATAAACAGGAAGACGCCTTGGTAGTATAACGCTTTTCACTTAGTTTGGAAAAACTTTAAATCATGATAATACCAATGTACTGGAGTTCTATCAAGTCGCTTTGTTGGACACTATTTTTAGGAGTGAGTGTTAGCACATTACTTTACAGTACCAATGCAAATGCTGCTGAACGGGTGGTTTTAAAATATGGAAATTTTCAAGGCACGGTCGCTTTTAAAGAGCTAAATCAGTTTGTCCAGACTGGTGCGACCACCCCCACGTTATCTGCTTATTTAAAGGCATCTGGACAGACTTCAGATGCAACTCGTAAAGCATTGAAAGCCGGAGTTAAAGGCGACCCAAGCTATTTGAATAGCTTGCTATCAAGTTGGGCTGGACCGATTTTGCTTGACCAAGTAGGTGAGGTTGTTCATTCTCCTTCAAACCCAGCAGATCAGCAGAATTTGCGTTCAGCTCTGACTCAATCTATTAGTCAGAGTGGTGAGGTTACGCTGTTAAATGCAATTCACAACTATCCCTCTGACTCAGTGGAAATTGAAGGCGATCGCCTCATTCCAGTTTACAAAAGGCTCAGCGGGTTAGCGAAAATATCGCCACATTAACTTTCTACAGGATGTTGACCATAAAACGGCAGGGCACCTGACCAATGAGGACGCTTCCCCTGTTGCCAATCGAGATAAGCTAGTGCTAGCAGACTCAAAACTGAAGTCCCTAGTTCCATGGGGGCTTGAATAAGATGGTAGGGAGTAGACAAACTCTGTAGAGTTTGTTGCCAGGCTTCAAGTGTCATCACTGCATCTGGTAGTAGTGGGGTGAGTCCTGAACCAGATGCAGGGACTTGATAGATAGCTGTAAAAATTTGACTACGCTGGGCAGGCATTTGCACTGCGATCGCATCCTCCCCAAAATCATCTAACATATCTAGATGGTGTGCCCAAGCTATAGATGCCAACGTGGAGACAGCGAATAGGGGAATGTCCAACTGCTGTGCTAGAGTTCTGGCAGTCACGACTCCGATGCGGGTTCCTGTAAAGCCACCAGGACCATTCGCTACGGCAATAAATGCCAGATCTCCCCAGGTTTGGGGTGCCATAAATTCAACTAGGTATTGATGCATGAAGGCAGAGAGCGATCGCCCCAAGTTCCAGGTACAGAAGCGCGAATCCTCAGCAAAGTTGCTCAGAGCCAGACCAAGTTCAGGCGTGCTAGTATGCAGGGCAAGACCGTATTGCTTCTGCTTAGGGAAATTTAGCATCACTTGTCGGCGCTAAAGTGTGGCAATCGCCCTTCAGCTTTCATGTTGGCACGAGTTCGCCTGGACGTAACTTCGCCCACTTGCCAGTTTCTTGCCTGAAACTGAGGCAGCCTACCACATCCCACTCCATTTCAATCACATCTTCCCTTGGACGGATGTTGACATTGATGCTGGGTTCATCTGGCTCGAAATCGGGTGTTTCAGTTAAGTGAGGCTGTTGATGCTGCGTTTCGACCGCATGATAGGTCATGCAGCGGTCTACATAGTGGCAGTTCACACAAACACACATGGCACAGAATCCAAGAGCTTTCTTGTTAATCTAACTCAGAAAACACTGTTAATAGTTAGCTGTTAGGTTGATTTTTGTTGCATGCACGAGTATTCTCTGTCTGCCCTCTCTCCCCAAAATTGGCCTTTTAGCTTGGAATGCCTCCCCAAAGGTGCTTACTTAGTAGGCGGTGCTGTACGAGATGCTTTGTTAGGACGTCGCTGCGAGTACCTAGATTTGGATTTTGTCTTACCTGCTGATGCTGTGAAGATAGCGCGACAGATAGCTAATCGTTATCAAGCAGGGTTTGTCTTGCTTGATGCTGAACGACAAATAGCCAGAGTGGTATTTGAACAAGCAACCGCTGACTTTGCCCAGCAAGAGGGATTCACTCTAGCAACTGATCTGCAACGGCGGGACTTCACGGTGAATGCGATCGCCTACAACCCCCATACAGGTGAATTGCTCGATCCCCTAAAAGGCTACGCCGATTTGCAACAAGGTTTGCTTTGCATGATATCACTCGCAAATCTACAAGACGATCCCCTACGACTATT
>JAFAVL010000819.1 GCA_019242465.1 Chroococcidiopsidaceae cyanobacterium CP_BM_RX_35
TTGTGATTCCCCAAACCTCCGTAAGCTTTACGGGGAAGCACTAAAGCTTCGTAGGCTCTCAAGGGCAAGAATCGGCGCTCCAAATGCTCCCACAACAGTACCAGCGTCTCTTGAATCAGGGGTAAAACTCCTGGTTCTCCAGCGGCATCTGTGACTAAGCGCTCTACTAAGGCTGATTCGACAAACACACTAACATCCTCAGCTGGTCTGATGATGGCTTCACGCAACCCCGCTGCATTTAGGGGAACGATCTCCAGCCGATGAGACTGAATCTGTCGCCACAATAGCGAACCCATCAAGTCAGGATAAAAGTCAGCTCGGACTGTCACAACTAAGTAGCAGTTAGGAGTCTCGACCAAACGTAGCAGTGCCGACTGGAAGGGAACTGTTTCCTGGACCAAGGTAAACACTTCCTCAAACTGATCGACAACTAACAGCAATCTTTGAGTACCAGGCTGGGTAGCTAAAGCCTCTGTTACTGCCAGCTCTGGAGTAGTTGGGTCACCACCCAATGCAGTTTCTAGGGCAGTAAGAGGTGTCTCACCAGGGCGCATCGTGCGTACCAACCACTCGCCAGAGCCAAAGAGCCTACTGCGGCGCAGGGCAGGGAGCAATCCTGCAAATACTAAGGAGGATTTACCACTGCCTGACGGACCAATCACTGTTATAAATGGATGCAGGCGCAGACGCTCTATGAGTTCCTTGACTTCCTCATTACGCCCAAAGAAGCGATCGCTCATGTCCTCACTGAAAGGTACCATCCCAGGATAAGGACAGGCTGGCTGAGGCAAGGAATCCGGAACGGGGCGTTGCACATCGGCACACAGACGTGCAACAGCTTCTTCCCATTCATCTGGATTGGTAGCGTTGAGCTTCACAAGCACACTCAGACGAGGTGGCAATTCGACAGGGTGGAGGATGAGGGGAATAACTGGCCACGTTGCCGTGTCTAAGCCATAACACTGAGCTAGTGAGGCAAAAAACTGTTCAGAACAATCTGCTATGTAGGCTGGGGAAATTACGAGCAAAGTGCGCCGACTTTGCTGGATGGCACGCTCAAATTCCAAGAGCCTGACTGTCCCCAAGGCAAATGCTGCTTCTGAGTGATAGTGAACGCCTGCCTGCTTCAAGGCGTCCAATAAGTAGCCTTCTACCCAAGCCCGGTCTGCATCAGCATAGGAGATAAAGAGATCGTACTTTGCCGTTTGCACCATTTTTGCCGCCTGTTGCATAATGCCACTGTTTTTATTACAAATGACTACCCTCAAAGCCCATAGCAGCTTTTGTGTCCCAGTCCAAAGTCCAAGTTGCTCTAGGCGTTTGCGCAAACCGCTTGGACCTAAAATTCAAAATTGGTAGATCTAGATACCACCTCACTCAAAGCCTGTACAGATAGGTCAAACGCCTTAGAAAAGTGTTCGTCTTGCACCTGCTGTTCGGCTGCCTTCTCACCTATGAGGGTCAAATTGTAGCGGTTCTCCCCCGCGCTCATGTCGCGAAGTGAACCCAGCTTCAGACTTAGCTGTGTCAGCCCCAATGCATTGAGAGCATTCGCCTCCAGCCGTACGTCATAGCGCAGATAACTTAGAGCTGGTTCAGGTGTCAGCAGATCCGAGGCTAGGTTGCCAACCTCTCTGTCGATTTCCCACGGCGTTGAAGTATTGGACAAGTACTGGAGTAGGAGTTGACCCTGCCAGTTCGCATCATTCATCAGCATTGACGGCACCTGCGTTGCCCAATTCCACATCCTGCCCTCTACTACGTTGTCTGCAGTGTCATGGTGATGCCACGATCCTGTTCCAACTGAAACTAAGAGTAAGCGGTGCTCTCCAGTTGACCATCGAAAGGGAAAGCCCTTGAGCGTAGCGATGAGGAAAAGTTGTAGCGCCGGGTTGTTTGCCATACTTACCCCGCCGTCCACGAAAGCCCCAATTTCGCCATTGCCAATATCAAACTTCTCTGGCACAAAGTACGTTGGTGCCGCCGTACTTGCCCGCACTGCTTGGCGCAGTAGGATTTGGCTGTTGCGGTTGTAGTACTTACTATCTGGGTGATTAGTTAGGGGCCACGTGCTACCAGTGTCGGCTCGCTTGGCAATGATGCACAAACCAGTCCTAATTGAGTCATCTCCTAATGTTCTATCCCCAAAAACCTTTGCAAGTTCTTCGTTCAATGGTCCCTGATCAAATCTTGCTTGCAAGACTCTCCAGCTCCTCTTACCGAAAATCCTCCCTCCTAGCTCCAAGTACATCTGCTTGAGTTCTGCTACCTCCATCCCGATCGCGAGTCCACTCGCAATAATCGCCCCAGTACTGGTTCCACCGATCAAGTCGAAGTAGTCGCACAGCTTGAGCTGAGGATCTTGGTGGCGCTGCCGCAGAAGCTGTTCAATCTTCTCAAGAGATCCTATAGTCAGAATCCCACGAATACCTCCACCGTCCAGTGCCAAAATTCGCTTGGGACTCTTAGATGTCAACCTTTCTAATAAAGTCATAGCCGCACTTCCTTGCATGACCAAAGTGTCGTCGTGTCAAGAATGTGAACTTGACCTGAGTACTTAAGCACAGCGTCATGCATCTGCTTCGTGCCGCCTGGCTCGTCAACCTCTTTCCGGTCCCAGAGGCAAATAAAATTAACCTTCTCCGGTCCATACGTCAGCGCCGTATAAAGCAGCCACAGATTGTTCCGCACATACGGGTTGGTACCTTTTGGTGGTGAGCCAAGTTCCTCAGGCATTTTGAATAAGCGCGTCTTTGGATCTGCTGTCACCTGCAAAAACCGATCGCGCCATTGCTCGCCAGCAAAAGCCACCGACTCCTGCAAAAACCTCGGCTCGTCGAATGGAATATGCATTTCTAGAAGCAACCCGCGCGAAAGGCAGGCTTCTGCAAAGAGCAAGTCACCGCCACAGGCTCCACTGCATATTGCTATGTCAAGAGAGCCAGCTCCTAGCTCGTCAAGCTTACGAGCGATCGCTCCTTGAGCTGTTCCTGCTTGACTTGGGGGAAATCGCGGTTCTACTCGCTCCCGTGCATCAATCATATGACCGCTGAAAAGAAATACCCGACGCGGTACCCAGTTGACTTGCGGGACTTCAAGCTTGCCCAGCTCGTGTTCTAAGATCTTGAGTGCCGCCTCAACTTCTTGTCGCCGAAAGCCCAAATTCTTTAGGAGTAGGAGCTGCTGTCGCGAGGAGTCTAGCGCAAACCAATCCTTTTGGGCGACAGCAACTGCCGCCTTGAAAGTCTGTTCAATGCGACTCTTGTCACCCAATAAAACTTCAAGTTCGCCAAGCGTGACTCTTGCCCAGTAATTCTTCGGATTCTCTATCAGGGCACTGCTCACCGCCCAGCGCACACCCCCCTCCAACGCTTCACGTTGCGTCTTCTCATCCGTACCCGTTAGGTGCCTAAGTAGATGTAACAAAGTGACAGCATTGATACCGGAGTAGAAGTGACTTGACTGCTTGCGGAACGCCGTCAGATAGGCATCGAACGCTTCACGCAGTAGATCATCTTCGTAGAGCGC
Organism: Chroococcidiopsidaceae cyanobacterium CP_BM_RX_35; assembly: GCA_019242465.1. The sequence continues at coordinate 3,529 of JAFAVL010000819.1, forward strand.
ATCCTCTTGCATTTGTGTCGGAGTCTTCTCGTTACTCCTCCAGGCATTAATCCATGCCTCTTTCTCCATTCGACCGAGGAGTGCCCAGCTCTCTGCGTCATCAGGATTTTCTTGGACAACTGTTCTGAGCCAGACCATTGCCTCATCGTACTTTTTGAGCCGACTCAGCAAAATACCTTTCTGTCGTCGGCTCTCAAGGTCAGTCGGCTCAATGTTAAGGGCTGCTTCATACTGTTTAAGCGCGAACGCAAACTGTCCGAGCTTCAGTAATGCATTGCCCGCTGCACGATATGCCTCAAGTCGAAGAACTCGGGTGGGTGCCTCTTCGGTAAAAACGAGGATGTCACCGGGTCGTCTTTTCATCCGGGCAAGCTCAATCCGACGTTCCCACTGCTGGTGTGCCTCCCAAAATTCATTTGCCTCATCAATGCGCAGAGACTTCCAGTCAGGCTCTTTAAGAAAGCGAAGTAGGTGGTATACCGGGCTGATCTTCCGCCCGTGCCAGGATGCTATAGTTTCGACGGCAAAGTTTGCTAAAGCTGTTTTATTGTCCTCTAGTTTATCTGGGTCAGGCACACCATCTTTTATGTGATAGCGCAGCGTTCGGTCTACGTAAATGTCAAACGGGAGATGGTCTCGCTGGCACTGAGTTTGTACAACCCCACGGCAGCGGAGTGCGTGCCGGACTCCTAGCTCGTACCAAACATTGGGATTGTCGATAGATAGATCCACAACCACCAAGTCAGCTAGAAGCAGTTCCTGGAACATGTCTGTGCGAATGTTTCCAGCACGCAGTTCTTCATCTGCTCGGAAGACCTCAAACCCCACGCCCTCTAAGGCTGGTTTGATATACTCGCTGTAAATTCTATTGAATTCAATTCCTTCCTTGGTGCCATATGGCATTGCTACAAACACACTCAGAGCCATATATTTGCTCCGTAAAACCCATCGACGTTGCTCGTTTAAAATTAAGAAATTTTAGGCATAAGTTCAAGGGACTATCTTTCTATGCAATTGGTTATTCTTTCGGTATTGGTTAAAAGCTATGAAGCTGCCAAAGCAATGAAGATAGAATTATTATATATTAATATCTATCCGCTCTTTTGCAATGGGTTGTATTAGCTACTATACAAGAATTAAAAATCTAAGGCTTTGGATTAAACAAAAAAAAGGAAGGTCAAATAGATGACTGACAAGCAAACTGAAATTGACCAAGAAAATGTGCCAAATAACAGTGGACATCTACACACAACTCAACCCAATTTAACAGATATTACAAAAGAAGCTTATGGAGAAAGTTATCAAGCCCACCTATTAGAGCAATATAAGCTTTATGTTGAAATGACTGACAAAATGAGTGCGAGAAGAAGTAAGACGAATAGTTTTTATACATCCTTGTTGTCTGGACTATTAGCTTTTCTTTCTCTGACAGGTGAAAAAACACCAACCTCTAATTTTCGAGGCACTGTACTTTTAGCAATAGCAATTTTAGGTCTGATTTTATGCTTTTTATGGTATATTAATATCCACTCATACAAACAGCTTAATTCAGGAAAATTTAAAGTTATATACGAGATGGAGCAGCATTTACCTTTTGCTTGTTACGATAAGGAATGGAACATTTTAAGGAAAGATAAAAGTCATGGAGGGTATTTAAATCATACAAGGATTGAGCAATACATTCCTTTAGCTCTTGCCACTGTATATCTTGGCTTACTTGCATACTCCATATTCAATCTATTTAAATAACCCTTTTATATTCTTATCGTTTTCTATCTAAACCCATTGCAGCAAAATGTTCTAGTAGTAGACGATGGATGAAGATGTAGCCTCCACCAACTTTCTGTAGAAATATGCGTTCCGCAGAGTAATCGAGGAAATGGGCATAATTCCAAGGAATATACCCGTTTTGCCAAAGAACGAACCGCAACATGAAGTGCTTGATACAAACAATACCTGAACCTTGCTTAGCAAATAGCCCACCAATCAACCCAAATATTAGCCCATTAGCCAGCCCATAAAGTACCCCCTTTACTGGCTCAGCAATTGTCCCCACAGCCAGCTTAGGAAACCACACGCCAAGTACTCCTAACAGTAGCCCAGAAAATAGCACAACAATTATGGCTGCATTTATAGCAGCGGTTGCCGATTTCCAGATCCCTTGGTTTGGAACTATTATTCTATCTACTTCAATTCCTTTTTCAAACCCAAGAGTGACACTGAGAATTAGCCCAATTAATAGCCCATAAATCATCCCGTCAGCTAGTCCAGCAACTGGAGTAAGGATTGGCCCTAAAACCAACCCAAAAATAAATCTATCCCTGGCTTTTGCCCAAGACCGTTTGAGGGTATCAGCGGGTTCTATTTCTTTACGAATTAGTTGATAAAGCAGCCCACCAAACAGCGCATAAACCAGTCCATAAACTAGCCCAAATTTCAGCCCCCCAGCCAACCCAAAACCTAAACCGAAAATCAGCCCAAAACTCAAGCCGAAAATCAGCCCAAACATCAGCCCACTGCTTAACATACCAATGAAGCCAAGGTGCCACTCACGGCTCAACGGTTCGCCAGGGGTAGCTTCTTGACTTGCGTTGAGCTTGCTCAGTCCGTCAGTCAGTGCATAGAGCAAGCCAGCAATTGACCCACCAATCAGCCCCCAAATCAGTCCCATCGGTCCCAAGTACAGTCCAGCCAGCAGCCCCTCATGCAGAACACCAGCCAGCAGCCCAATAATCAGCCTAACTCCAATCCGATATGTCTTCTTCTGAGCCTCGGTTTGCACCCAAGATAGCTGCATTTGCTCAATTAAAAATACTGTTTGAGACGATTGAGTCATTCTTTGTGCTAGCCAAATCAGCCAGTGCCGGGCTTGCTTTTCCGAGTACGGCTGACTGACACCTCGGCGCTTAAACATCCTTTCAACATAAGTACTTAATAGATGTCTGCGGCGTTCTTCCACCAAGTTCGTTATGGGCAAGTCTTCAGCAGATACCCCTTGGTACGCCAGGATCATGATGTTGAGGATTAGGGGCGACTTTGCTAACTCTTGCAACGCCGTATCTCCCTGAATCAGTGCGCTTAACCCTGCCAGCTCGGGTCCAGTACTGGCAAGGCTGTGACGAACTTGTTCTAGCGTGAGCGATCGTAGATAGACCGCACCTTGAAAGCTCAGGCGATTGGAAAGAGCTTCGTAGTCTTTGATACGGCTGCAAACAACTATCTCTGGTCCAAAATCTTGGTTGAATTTGTTTAATGCCAGAATACATGCCTCTCGACACTCAGCACGGACTTCATCCAAACCATCTAGCAGCAATAACAATTGCTGCTTTCTAATCCAAGTCTGACCAGTTTCCTTAGGAACCTGATATTTGGTAATCAACTCCTTAACCAGCCAGTCAGCGATGGTTTGCTTCTCACCAAGCCAAGAGGATAGGTTAAACACTACGGGAATCGACTGGTTAATGTCTTGCTCGGCACGGGTAATCAGGTCACGGGCAAGTTCCAGTAAGGTTGTAGTTTTACCTGCTCCTGGCTCTCCCAGAATCAAAAGTGTCCGCCCTTTGCCCAGTTGGTCAAATATTTCGATTGCTTTAGCACTTGAAGGCAGGGATTGTTCCGGCCCATCGCCAGTTTCCCAGACCATGTTCCAAGGGTTAGCCACCGCACCAGGTCTTTCCTCCAGACCTAGCTCAATTAACGCTCGACAATGTAGGGATGTTTCTAAGACACTTTTGACCCAGAAATTGCTTACCTTGCTGAGCAAAGCCTGACGATTGTGGTATTCCTGCCGGGTCAGGCGAGTTCTCGCACTTTCCTCTTGCTGACCAAACATATTAACAGTAACATCTTTGAAAACACTCCCGGGACCCTGATTCTGTATACTGTCGCGACCAGCTTGGCCGAGCTGACTTCCTTCGATTGAAGATTCATCAATGTTCTGTCGTTGGTGTGGATCGGGAGGCTGTTGGCTTAGAGGCTTGTTTGTTGTCAATTCATCTGGGACTGGCTCTGGACCATTAGCCTCTGAGCTTGGGACGCTAGTAATCAGCTTTTCCAACAGCCCCGGTCCCAGATGAGTATGCCCGCGATAGACCAGCCGAATCGCCTGCGCCAGCTCTTCAGAGAGCATATCTTTGAGCAGATAACCCTTTGCTCCTGCCCGCATCGACTCAGCAATGTCACGGTCATCATCATAGGTACTCAGAACTAAAACTTTGACATCTGGAAACCGCTGCGCGATCGCTCGTGTGGCATCTTTACCGTTCATCACAGGCATCCGCAAATCCATCAGCACGACATCGGGCTGCAAGGCTTCTACCTGTTGAATGGCAGCTTCACCATTATCAGCAGTTCCTACCACTTGCAAATCCAATTCCTGCGCTAGCATAGCCTTTATCCCTTGCCAAATGAGAGGTTGGTCATCTACCAGTAAAAGGCGAATCATACGTGTACCTCTTGTAAGGAGACTGTTGGCTCATACTTGTCATGACTCAACAAAAAAATCTGCTGCTACACCAAACCAAGGTGCCAACTTAGAAGTAATTAGCTCTAATTTCTGCCATCCTTGACCTGCCTCAATTTCGTCAGCTTCCTTCAGAGCTTTGATGGCTCGTCGTAAACTCTTCGCAGCAAAGTTTTTGTCAGGTTCAGTTTCCTGAATTTCTTCTTTAGCAGTCTCTAGATGTTTGAGGGCTTTTTCTTTCTGTTCTTCTGACAAGTCTGAGTTGCGGAATAAGATCTCCATCTGAGCAATTAGCTTAGCAACTTCTGGTGGGGTTAATTGTTTCTCAGCTACATCCTGGCGAAGTGGCTGAGTTTGATTGAGATCGCGACCAGCCTGTCCAAACTGTCCTGAAACTTGACTACCACTAATGCTGATTGATTGTGAAGGTTTTTCTTCGCAAGCGGATTTCTTACTAGGTTGAGATTGAGCTAGCTCATGTGACTGATTCCTCATTACTTGCACTGGCTTCTCGAGAATGGGTAGTGGTGAGTCCAGCAGATTGTTACGTTCTCCATGCAGCAGCTCGTTCTGATCTGCTGGCTCGGTGCCATTAGGCAACCGTAGACTGTCTACTTTTTTTAGCTCTTCAACTGCCTTCCGAATCCCTCTAGCAATATCCGCAAACGCCTGATCGCGACTTGCCCAGTTATTCACAGGTTCAGCATTTCTAGGCAGAGCCTGGAGCTTGCCGAACTGTGCGCCCTTCCAATCAACTTCGCGGAGAATGATGGGAATCACGCGAGCGGCTTGAGCTGCATGCCGTTCCATTGCCCGTGTTAGCTCTATGTCATAGCAATAATTTGAAGCTAGGAAATCTGCACTAATCAGCAGCAGAATCACCTGTGCTGTGTTTAAATGCGCATCAATCTCTCCTGCCCACTCTATTCCGGCACTGATCTCTCGGTCATGCCAGGCCGTAATTACGCCCTGCCGCTTCAAAATAGTCAGGTGTTTCTCTAGTTCATTCCGCATGTCTTCGTCCTCATGAGCGTAGGAGAAGAAAACTTCAATTTCACGCATCTCCTCATCTAGACACAACGGTGTTGGATCTTTAGGATTTGCTGGTAGAAGCAAGATTTTTTTTACTGGCTGATCGCTACTCATTACTTATAGCAACTTAACTCATTAACTTGTAAATGGTTACATTGAATTTTGTCAGTTAAAATTGCAGTAACAGGTGTACCCATGTGAATCTCTAATTGAGCCTCTGGCAAAGCTTCAAACAGAAGCCGTTCTCCAGGAAAAACCGTTCGCTCAAAATACCAACTGGCAATGTTACAGATCCGAGCAATTTGAATGTGAGGGGTGTTATTCCTATATCTACATAGAATTCGACGTTCATAGTCAGTAGTCAGAGAGTCAAGAATTTGAGCCATATCCTTCCCTCATGCAAGCTTGTGCAGGGCGTCTTTGCCAGTCAGCGCTAACAATTTTTCCAAACTTTGAGATGCCGAAATCTCAATTAGGTAGATCTAGATTTGAAATTCGCGTAGCTGCTGGTGAGTCTACAAAATCTTTTTGATCAGGACCTGGAAGCCAATCTGGAGTATAGAGCGGGGCTTCTGATTGAACACGTCCAACGACTGTTGCTGCCGCACCAGCTAAAATCACAACTATTTGGGCGACCTCTTTCCCAGAAATGCTGTGTCGATCGTAAGCATCTCCAACAATTGGAGCTATAGCGGCGATTGTCGTAAAAATCGAACCCCAAACTGTTTTGCTGGCAAAGACACTTTTTGATTGTAGAGTAGGCATAGCGATACAATTCTTACACTCCTATTCTCCCTAGCTTCTGTTAATAAAAACCTAAACAAATGCAATGATGAAATATACGCTTTAAATTAGTAAAAACATAATTTTTAAGCTGGATCTTTGATTGGAGATGTTGCACGTGAATCAGAAGCGGTTGCTACCTGAAGGCTCACATTTTGTCCTGACTCAAGCCTCTATTTAGTAATCAGTCTAAGCAATTGAAAACATAGATACAAGAGATGATTTTTTTGTGCAATGGGTGATTTTTTCGGTCTTAGTGAGTAGTGGGCTAGCGGCGATGCGACAATCGCCAGGCTTGCGGAGTCGTGCCATGAAGCCGACGAAACAGCCGGATGAAATGACCTGGGTCGAGATAGCCTACTGTCTGGACAATCTGATTCACTGATTCGTCAGTTTCCAGCAGTAAGCGGCGTGCCAAAGCCATGCGACGCTCGACAATCCATTCCAGCACTGTGCGTCCAGTCTCGCGCCGCACCAAGTCAGTCAGGTAGGCTGGGGAAAAGTTGACCGCCTTGGCAACTTCCGAAAGCCCAATTGGCTGACAGTAGTTAGCCTCAATGAAGCGGAACACTCTCATCAGCAAAGGGCGGGAATGCACTGAGCACTTGGGCAACCCCAGTTCTGGCTGTGCGGTAGTATCAATCTGTACCAATCGGGCAATGTCAATCAGTAGCAGCATCAATAGCGCTCGTGCCGCCTCTGTAAAACCCAAATGCATGTTGCCCAGTTCACGTTGGAGCTGCTGGAGTTGCAACAGCCAACGGGGCAGTTCTTGGGGTGCGATGTGCAAGTGCCTCGTCTCCACCTGTTGGTTGCACAGCAATGAGCGCAGTTGCAGTTGCTGCGGCAAAAATAGGTCAGCCTCAGTCTGCCCCAGGTTGAGGGTATCAGCACCGAAAGCGACTATCCACTTGGTAGCATGATCAAGACCTCTCGGATCGTGAATTTCACCAGGGACAATGACAAACAAATCGCCAGCTTGAGCCCATGTTTGCCGTTCGCCGATCTTGTGCCAGCCCTCACCCGCTTCCACGAACAATAGCTCGAAGAAGGCATGGGTATGGGGGCGTGACGGTGGAGTGTTGGGTTGGTTAGTGTAGCGAGAGACCCAGACTTGCGGTGATTCAGGGCTGCGGTCCGGCCAACTCAGTGTGGGTAATGGAGTGACAACACAAGCTGTCTTTGGCATGGCAAGTAAAGCACCTTATTATATTTCTTGCAAGAGTCAGTTTTTTTACGTATCTACAAGACATATCACTCTTGTTTTTACTTTTTATGCAAAAGTTTTACTTTTGTAGAAACAGATTTACTAAAAAACTCCTGAAACTCATACATATTACAACTCACAAACAACTGCCTCAGACCCGTCTGCTTTTAACGATTGGTAATCGATAGTCTGGAGAAGTTTACCTTTGTAATGTATTTTTCTTTGAAATTCCTACTTTAGGACGAATTAATAAGGTCAAGCGGGTCTTCAAAGAGCTTCATCTTTTTCATCTTCTAGATAATTGGACGTTGAACAAATTTGAGATATTCTCACTTTAAAAGTTTAAGCAAGGATAGACATCTGAAAAACGTCTCGAATCCCATCTCAATAATATAGATAAATTTTCTCTAACTTTCGTTAGTTACTAAGTATATTTGCTTAAGACTTTAGTTAGACTGAACTTTGAACAAAAAGAATGAGTTCAGCTACTGTGATCCAGAAATTGACCAAGGCTGTAAACTAGTAGCTATAAAGCTATCAACCAGAAACCCTAGTTTGCATCTGATTTCTTTTACTACCTTTAATTAGGAGTCTCACAACATAATTTTTGGCTTTGTTAGAGATAAATCTATCTTCTAGGGAAAAGGCAAAACTAGCTATTTTCAAATGATGAATAGGAAGACTTTAAGAAATCATACTGAGGAAACAATTTTGCTTGTCTTGGTTTTTGTTAAATTAGTAAGGTGAATAAGTGTATACTTTGTATTTTTTTATGTCTCTCTACTCAACGTTCCGCTCAATGACCGCTCATTGCGGCGCGAAGAGCGCAAGCTCTATAATTTTAAAAATCCCAGCTCACGTCACTGGGATTTTTAATTCAATGACCTCAAGCAATATTATTTACTTGGAGGTTCCTTTTCCCGCACAAGCTCAGCAGCTGCCTGTAGTAAATCACTCAATACCTGTCGTATACGTCGCTCTTTCTTAGCTATAGCAACACCTGCGTCACCTAGCCTTTCGTCTAACAGTGAGCGCTTCTGATCAATCTGATCAACTACTGCTTCAGCTTTAGGACGAGTTTGGTCATACCAAGTTTTAGCGTCATCTAGATGTTCCTTAACTTCCTCATATCGACCTCCATACCGAGCTGCCAAGTTAGCTCTGAGAATTGCTGCTTGCGCTTGAAGCTGGGCATAGCGCTTTCGCATTAAGCCTACCTCTTCACTATCTTTAAGCACATTGACCGCGGATTCAATAGAGGCTTTAATCTTGGGAGACGTATCTTTCCCCGTCTCTTCAACATCACTGAGAATTTGCTCAACTTCTTTTTGGAGTTCTTCTTCTTCAGAATCTAGCTTAGTCTGAAGCTGTTTAACCTCTGCTTGAGTTTTAGCAATGGACTGGCGTCGCAAACGACTGACGCCTTCAATAACTCCCTCAATAGAAGCAGTCACTTCTTCTTTGACTTCGCCACCTTTTTCTTGCAAATTCTCAGTTACAGTAGAAACAGCGGTAAAAACAGCATCTTTAGCAATCGAACGAATATCTTTGGAGCCTGACTTAAATTCTTCGACTACCTGAGATACTGCTTCTTGAACAATTTCTCGAACTCGCCCCGTTCGTAATTGCCCAGCTTCTTTAGCTTGTTTCAAGTTAGTTTGAATTCTCTCTTTTAGCAAATCAGCCATGGCAATTTTATTAGGTGACTGCTCACTCTGGGATTCGCGTTGAGCAAAATCATCAAAATTTTGGTATTCATTAATGTCAAACTTTTGCTCATCTAACGCTTGCTTTGGGTTCGGATTCTGGTTTATTAATTCTGGATTACCTTGAGACAACTCTTGCATGATCTGGCGTTTCTCTTCATCGGTAATAGACATTTCATCCATCTCCTATTCAAGTTCGAGTTGTGTTATTTAATATTTGATAACAGGTCCTAATACATTAAATGATAGATCTTGACTTGCTTGCTCCCCTCCTCCTGGCGACTGACTTGATGTGGCTTGGAGACAGAGGAAAGCAAGAAGCTGTTACTAAGAGTAGTTAATGGCTAGAGTCATTGAATTAAGATTATTGTCTCTTCTTTTCTTTTCTATCTCAAAATTCATCCAACTGACTGTATGCAGTTTGAGCAGCTATAGTCTGAATCCTAGACAAGGGAACTTGGTAGAAATACTGTCGCTGGAATTGTTCTTCTCTCACAGCGGCAAGAAATTTTTCAATCGACTGGACATATGCGGTATCTAAAACAGCTGGTTCTTCTACTGGAGTCGCGCTGATGCTAAAACCTTGGTCTATGGAACTAACTTTGAAGCCTAAATGAGCTAAGGCTTTAAACCCTAGACGTAGGGGTTGGTCGTCAATGCCCAACTTCTGGTGAAGTTGATGACGGGTAACAGTTTGACCAGTCCGACTAAGATATTTAGCGATCCCAACCAGAGACAACCAGACTTGATTGGGTGAGACGACTTGTGGTGCCGTCCAAGCGAGTGCCAGTGGTTGTTTCAAGTAGAGCGCTCGTCGGAACCAAGCACGTAAATTGTCCCAGTTAGTGGGACATTCTTGGAGCAAAAGAGGAACTGCGTCGGCTGTGCCTTGTCCTCTTCCCCGTCGCCAGTCGAGCAGCCAATCCATCTGAGTAGTTGAAGTCTTACTCCAGGAAGGATTCTGGGTAGAGGTTCTTACGGCAACCAGCCGGAGCTCGTAGCGCTTTTTATAGGTGTTGTAGTCTAATTCTGCTATGCAATCGCACCGCCCTGGAGGTAATTCCTCCTTGTAATGTCCCCACCACATACCAGTAAAGCCATTCCTAGTGGAGTCATCCCGAATATCAAACTCGGTTTTGATGTACTGCACCTTTTTCCCCTGCCCGTCCTGCAAATTGCGATGCCAAGTATTCTCAAACCAGCAGTTTTGCAGCATGAGTTTCGGGACAGGGTTCCCCATACCGCACGGTTCTATAAGTTTCAGTTCCCGGAACAAATCCTTACCCAAGTCTGCCACTGTTACAACCAAGTCTGCTTGCACGGCTGGCGCCATCAGACTACTGGAGTGTTGCCGCAGTCTTTGGTTTATTGCCTCCGCAAACAAAGGAATATTCTCAATCGGCAGACTTAGCCCAGCCGCGAAAGGATGCCCACCAAAACGATGCAGCAGATGTGCTTGATCTTTTACCAACTGATATAAGTCGATTTGGTTGACAGAACGGGCAGAACCACGCGCTAGAAGAGGAGGGGGGCATAGGGGGCAGGGGGCAGGGGGGGAATCTCGATCAATCCTCCCTTCCTCCCCTCCTCCCCTCCCCCCCTCCTCTTTTGCTGCCTCTGTACTTAACAGAACCGTGGGGCGACCGGTTTCTTGTGCTACTTGTCCAGCTACTAAACCTAACACCCCTACAGACCATTGAGCATCTTCTAGAACGATGACGCTGGTTGTTGATAAGTCAAGTTGAGTCAACTTTTGTGCTACAAGATCAGAAACTTCTTTTTGCAACGCTTTGCGGCGGGCGTTCGCTAGTTCTGTAGCTTCAGCCATCTGATTAACCTGACTTAAATCGCGGCTGGTGAGCAATTCAACACAGAAGCTAGCATCACCTTGGATGCGACTGACAGCATTGATGCGTGGACCAAGACCAAAAGAAATATCTGTGGGACGATCACCAGTTTTCTGGCACAGCTCTAACAATCTGCCTACACCAGGACGCCGCCGCGCCGAGGCAGGCTGTTTCAAATCCTGCTGTAGTTCTTCAATGCCCAACTGTGCTAGATAACGACAATCACCGCTCAGTTGTACTAGGTCAGCAATTAGACCAATTGCCACCAAATCTAACAAATCCTCTAGAGGTTGTTGCGGCACCTGGGGAAACGTTTGGTAAACTGCTTCCACTAGTTTGTAAGCTACAGCTACCCCTGAAAGATGAAACATTTGGTGGTCAGTCGGCAAGTAGCGAGGGTTGATGATAGCTACAACTGACGGACGTTTAGGGGGCAGGGTGTGATGATCTGTAATAATTACATCTAAACCTAGTTGATTGGCATACTCAATTTCGCTAATATTTGTGCTACCAGTGTCGCAGGTAACGATCAGCTTTGTGCCTTTTTGAGCTAAAGCATCGATTCCTTGACAGTTGAGTCCATGAGATTCACTCAGACGATTGGGAATGTAGTAAAGTAGCCGGGTATGTTGGGTAAAAAACTGTCCTAATCCGTCCCAGAGTACAGCAGTTGCAGTGATGCCATCGGCATCGAAGTCTCCCCAGATAGCAACAATTTCATTAGCATGGTGCGATCGCTGTATTCGCTCAACTGCCTGCTGCATTTCCTGAGCGAACTCAAACGGACTCCCTGGTTGATACGCTTGAGAGTTGATAAATCCTGTTAGTTGTTGCTCTGTTCGAATCCCCCGCTGCCATAATAACTGAGCAGCACGTTGCCCAGATATATCAGGCGCACACCGTCTTACTGCCGCAACAAACCATTCTGGCGGCGGCTCGTTTGATGCCAAGAGCCATTGTTGATTGGGCATAGTACCATTTTGGATTTTGGATTGCAAAGCTTGAGCAGTAGGCAGTTTCATCAATGCTATGTATTACAGGTATAAATCCGAATATATTAAATAGAAACTTCCTGAATGTCAGTAAGATTCAGCAACGAGTTTTGACTGATTGCTAAATCTAGATAGTCGCTATCACCAGACACTTTGTTGCTGGTATCGCGCCCACACCGCACGGCGAATTGACAGGAATCACAAACGCTAACTTTACGTACTTGAGGAAACGGCTCTCCTACTTGGTAGCGTTGCAGGTGATTGCGCAATTGGTTTAACAACCGCTGTAGTTTTTGACCTGTTTGCTGATGTTGACTAGTACTATAGGTAAATTTAAGGCTTTGAGGTGGCTCTAGAGTCTGGATGAACCAGTAAGTTAGGGAAATTTGTTCAGGCAGGTAGCCGCTGGTCTCAGCTAACACATAGAGGTAGAGAAGTGTCTGCCAGTTCTGTTCTAACCGACGCCGATTTTGGGGCTTGGGATAAGTTTTCCAGTCCAGGATTTGAGCTTGGAACTCATCTGTAATCAACAGATCATAGATCACAGTCAGTAAATAGTCTTGTATTTGCAATGTACGACAGTGTTCGCTTTCGCGGAACGTTTGACAAGTTGGTTGAGGGGCAAGAATTTCGGGTGCGGCACTAGTAAACGCAGACATCCAGCGTTGCATTTGAGGATCTGCTTGCACTAAGGACTCTATCGGCAAGCCCAGTTCTCGCTGCTGCATCAACAAATGAAAGTGACTTCCCCAAGTCAGCCGCTCTTGCTGCTCCAAAGTGGTAGGGAGACCGATTTGGTCTAGGTAGGTGTGTTGAAAGTAGCGGGGGCAACGCTTCAGCAAATTTAGATGCCCTTGGGAAAGTCGCATAGCTGTATTTAGTATCTACAAATACAAATTTTATGATGACAATTTTGATTTACTCTAAACGCAGAGGAGTTGGGAGTATCGGCAGTGAGTACAACCCGGAATGGCAAACCTATAAGGCTAAGGTGAGGACGCCAGAATGCTTAACGCCGGGAAACCCGGCTCTGGCAACTGGCTCGACATAGGAGCGATCGCAGTACATCAACTGCTAGTATCAGGGGATGAAACTTAAGCCACCACTAATTGGGATTACCACCCCACTTATTGAATTTACCACTCCGCAAGAGCGTAAGACGCAACTATTTTGTCTGCGAAGTGATTACGTTGAAGCAGTGCGCCGTGTCGGCGGTATGCCTATCCTGCTGCCGCCAGGAGAACCGGAAGAAAGCGCTCTGCTTTTAGAACGGGTGGATGGTCTAGTGTTCTCTGGTGGAGGTGACATTGACCCATCCATCTACAATGGTGAGGCGCATCCAACGATTTACAATACTGATGTCAAGCGCGATCGCTTTGAGCTAGCCCTCAGCCAATTGGCTCTCAGCACAGATGTCCCGGTTCTTGGTATTTGTCGTGGATTAGAAGTATTAGTAGTGGCAACTGGAGGCAATTTGGTGCCGCACTTGCCAGATGAGTTTGGTGAGGCAGTTGCCCATCGGGTAGAGCAGTCTGTCCCTTCTGAGCATGCAGTACAGATTGCTCCTGGGAGCCGTCTGGCTAAAATGATTGGCACTACGGAAACAACAATTGTTTCGTGGCATCATCAGGCGACTCGTACAGTACCACTAGGGTGGCGCATTGCAGCTCAGGCAAAAGATGGCGTCATTGAAGCGCTGGAGCATAAACACCATCCTTGGGCGATTGCCCTCCAGTGGCATCCAGAACTATCGCTCAACGACCCACGACAGCAAAGCATCTTTCGCTCGTTTATTGCCGCAGCCCAAGATCGGCAAGCGGCATTGTCGCAAGCAGCTGGGTAAAAAACGCTCACAAAACTGCCAAAGAATATTTAGGCATCAGAATTAGTAATTGTTGCTACTACTCTGTTAGCAAAGCTGCCCTAGTGTGGTTC
>JAFAVL010000826.1 GCA_019242465.1 Chroococcidiopsidaceae cyanobacterium CP_BM_RX_35
CTGCTACTCGGTTTGTGGCTACGAATTCAGGACAGACTATTTTCCCCCAAACTCTAACCCAACTTCAGGAAAATCAAGGTTTGGCAACAACTGTAAATCTGAAGCCACAGGGAATTGAGTTGCAGAGTATTTCCTGGCTACAGCCGAATAGCACCTCAAAGCATCTTGTAGAAAACAAGGCTGGTGGGATGCCTAACCGTCTTCCGGCTGATACATTAATGATGCTATCTGGTGGTAATTTACAGCAGTTGTGGCAGGACTACCTCTTGTCGTCATCTAACTCCAAAGCACCCATCACATCAGATAATCTCCGAGCGGGTGTAAATTCTTTGACTGGTTTGGATCTTGATCAAGATTTTTTGAGTTGGATGAAGGGGGAGTTCTCGCTATCGCTTATCCCCTCTGCCCCAAAAGCTAATGCCTCAAACAATTTTGCCTTGGCATTAGGACTGATGGTGCAGACAAGCGATCGCACCCAAGCCGAAAAAACTTTTCAGCAGTTGGATCAGCTAATGAGCAGTCGATACCAGTTCCACGTGCAGCAAGGGCAAATTGGCGGTCAACCAGTAGTTAACTGGATTGCCCCCTATGGCACCTTGACCGCTACGCATGGCTGGTTAGATGGAAATGTGGCTTTTTTGACCGTGGGCGCTCCTGTCGCTGACCAGATTCTTCCCCAACCTGGTACAACCACCTTAGCTAGCTCTGCACTGTTTCAGAAAACTGTACCACCACAACCTAGCCCCAACAACGGTCAAATTTTTATAGACGTGGATCGCCTGCTCAAAACCTTTCCCGGAATTCAATCCCTGCAACAACCATACATCGATGCCATTCGCTCAATTGGTGTTACAACAGCTGTTAGTGATGAGCATAGTATCCGCTATAACGCCTTTGTCTCACTTAAAAATACAGGAGAACCCAATCCGTTGCCCAGTCCCACAACGCCATCACCTTAACAAAACTTTCCAGAATCGTTAGAATCGACACTATCTGAAGTAGTACTTTAATAAAAAACTGGGAGAATATTATTTATGAATCTGGTTGAACTCCAGACCTGGTTGGACAATGGCTCGTTTGCACTTCTATTCGCTACTATGCTGATTTATTGGAGTGGAGCCGCTTTTCCCCAGCTTGGCTATCTATCGGCTTTGGGGACTGCTGGGATGATGAGTGCTAACTTGTGCATAGCTGCCCTATTAGCGGCCAGGTGGTTGGCTGCTGGTTACTTTCCTTTAAGCAATCTGTACGAATCTCTATTTTTTCTGGCTTGGGGAATTACCACTGTCCATCTAATTGCAGAAAATATGAGTCGCAGCCGCTTGGTAGGGGTTGTGACTGCGCCAGTAGCAATGGGGATTGCGGCTTTTGCTACCCTAACGCTGCCTACAGAAATGCAGTCAGCAGAACCGCTAGTTCCAGCACTTAAATCAAATTGGCTGATGATGCACGTCAGCGTCATGATGTTGAGTTATGCAGCTTTGATGGTGGGGTCGTTGCTGGCGATCGCTTTCCTAGTTGTCACTCGCGGTCACAACATTGAACTGCGAGGTAGTTCTGTCGGCACTGGCAGCTATCGCTTACACAGGGCAGCAGATTCTGTCGCGCTCCCTAACTCACCTGCCAGTATGCCAACAGCAGTAGCTCATTTAATTGAGAGCAATGGCAAGGGGCAAACTGCTGTTCTCGATCTAGTTACTGCCCCAGCAGTTCAAACCACAGCATCAGTTGAATTGCTCTCACCACAGCGTCTCAGTTTGGCTGAAACCCTAGACAATATCAGCTACCGCATCATTGGGTTGGGATTTCCTCTCCTGACGATTGGCATCATTGCTGGTGCAGTTTGGGCTAACGAAGCCTGGGGTTCTTACTGGAGCTGGGACCCAAAAGAAACTTGGGCATTGATTACCTGGCTAGTGTTTGCTGCCTATCTTCATGCTCGCATCACCCGGAACTGGCAGGGTCGCCGTCCGGCAATTTTAGCTGCCACGGGATTCGTCGTCGTTTGGGTTTGCTATCTTGGCGTCAACTTACTGGGTAAGGGACTACATTCCTACGGCTGGTTTTTCTAACAAGGCTTAACAACCGCCAAACTCAGAGCGGCACATCTGTAGTCATATCCAATGCTGTCAAGAAGCTAGAGACGCTGGTGCCGCGCTTGACCAAATGGGCAGAGGTCTATCACAGAGCAGCGCTTACAGGCAGGGTTGCGGTAGTAGCAGCACTTCTGTCCATGGAGCATCATCACTTCATGATTGTCATACACCTGTTGTGCCGTCCAGTCATCCGGCAGTTGCGCCTCTAGTAGAGCATGGGATAGACCAACAGCAACGTTCGCTCCAATCAATCCCAAACGCGTTGCTACCCGGTGATGGTGGCTATCGACAGCTAAGGCCCGACGGTGCAGGCGACTAAACGACAGCACCGCCGCACTGGTTTTGGGACCAACTCCGGGTAGTAATTCTAGCCAAGCCCTCGCTTCCGACACGGACATTTCACCCAAAAAATCCAATGACCATTCACCGTGGCATCGCTCCTCAATCAGATGGAGTATCTGTTGGAGTCGGGGCGCTTTCAGTTCTGACCAAGTGCAAGGCGCGATCGCTGCTTCTACCTCCATTGTCGGTGCATCTCGCACCGCTGCCCAGTTGGGGAAGCGTGTGGTGAGTTGCTCAAAGGCTCGATGGGCATCGGCGTTGCGGGTACGATGAGAGAGCAACGCCGAAACTAGCTCACTCAGAGGGTCTAAGTTGCTGAAGTAAGGAACTGGGCAGCCATACTCGCTACAGAGGCGATGGTGAATCAAGATGGCTTTCTGTCGTAGTTCTGGGTCAACTGATAGATTGGATGGCAAGGCTCAGATCTTGGTTTAAGATACAGTCATCACGTCAAATGGTGGCAGTCACATGGTACAGTACAACCCGTTGCAGTACCTTCCCACAGAGGAAGACCTGCCTGAGACTGATAATATCCCTGTGGATAATGAACTGCAAATTCTCATCCCCACTCTCTTACGCGCCATCCTGGCTTTACTATGGACAGACCGCCAGGACTGGTTTTTTGGAGTAAATCTGGGAATCTACTATGACCGCGATCAACCAGCAATCGGACCAGATGCATTTCTCAGTTTAGGCGTGCCCAGGCGGAAGAAGGTCAGTGGGCGATTAAGCTATGTAGTGTGGCAGGAAAATAACATAGTGCCGCAGTGGGTGTTGGAGGTGGTCTCGAAAACCCCCGGCGGCGAGTATGATGACAAGATGACCAAGTATGCCGGAATGGGTGTCCTCTACTACACTATCTACAACCCCGATTATTGGAAACGGGACGAGCAGGCTCCTTTCGAAGTCTACCGCTTGGTAAATGGAGCCTACCTGCGACAACCAGGAAACCCAGTGTGGATGCCAGAAATCGGGTTAGGAATTGGGTATGAGCTGGGGACGCATGAGGACTGGACCCGCGATTGGTTGTATTGGTACGACCAGCAGGGTAATCGGTTCCCAGCCCCAGAGAACGTGATTGAACAGGAGCGACAGCGGGCTTTGAGCGCCGAGCAGCAGCTAAGAGAGCTGATAACCAAGCTCCGGGAGCGAGGAATTGACCCCAACACGCTCTAATGCTGTCCTAAACAACGTACCACCAATCGCATAAACGGCATTAAACCCGATTCTTTCTGACCAAAGTGCTGCATCAACTTGTTTCGCTCGTAACCGTAGGCTCGTCCTCAGCAAATCATCACCTATCTCATATTCGCCCGTCTCAACATTAATCGATATAATTTTGCCGATATTTTCTGGTTTTTCTACTTGGGGACGAATACTATTTTCGTAAAGTTCTTTACCACGTTGGGTAATTTCTTCGTCACTAAGTTTGGGTTTCAAAAGACCTACTCAGCCCGCTTCCCATGCAATGCCAGCAGCTTGGAGTATTCTGTTTCTTCCTCAACTAAATCTGCCTCAATCTCATCACGGTTAGCGTGGTAATAAGCTAGCGCTGCATAAACCTGGGCAAGGCTCAGATGAGGCATCCGACGGGCAATTTCTTCTGCACCTGCACCTTGCTTATATAAAACGACCACGCGGCGCACTGAGGTTCTTGTTCCAGCAATCAACGGACGATTTCCGCTCTCTGGCAAAAGAGCGATCAATGTGCCAATGTCAGTCGTGGTAAACATACTCTACGAACTCTTTAGCGATAAAATATCAGTTCCAGTTTAACAGTGGCTACCTGAAGCCTAATGGCTGAGTGTTCTAGCTGGACTTCTCTCCACGCACAACTGCACCAAACACTGCGATCGCGCCAACTCCTACCACGACATGAGCGATTACTGGTGGCAGTCTCTGGTGGGCAAGATTCGCTGTGCTTAATCAAGTTACTTATAGATTTGCAACCAAAGTGGGGTTGGCCGCTGGGCATTGCTCATTGCGATCATCGCTGGCGTCCTGACTCCAAAGCCAATGCCAAATATGTAGAACAACTGGCTCACGACTGGGAACTACCGTTTCACTGTGATGCTGCCGAGCAATCATTACCAAGTGAGGCAGCAGCGCGACAGTGGCGCTATCAAGCTCTCACCGCGATCGCCAAAGCTAATGACTACCAGTACATTGTGACTGGTCACACAGCAAGTGATCGCGCTGAAACCCTAATTTACAACTTAGTTCGCGGCAGTGGGGCAGATGGATTACAAGCCCTGACTTGGCGGCGCTTACTAGGTTCTGGACTAGTGTTAGTGCGTCCACTGCTAGAGGTGACAAGGGCGCAGACTGCCCAATTTTGTCGCGATTGGCAAATGTTGGTTTGGGAAGATGTAACAAATCAGGATTTAAAGTACGCCCGTAATCGCATCCGCCAAGAGTTACTGCCCTATTTGCAAACCCATTTCAATCCTCAAGTCGAATCAGCCTTAGCTCAAACAGCTGAGCTATTACAAGCTGACGTGGAATACCTTGAACTAGCTGCCCATACCCTGAGACAACAAGCGATGCTACCAGCTAGCATTGGGTCAAATCAGTTAGGGTTAAATCGCCGCATCTTACAGAAAGCACCACTGGCATTACAACGGCGTGTGATGCGCCAGGTATTACAAGAAACAATTGCCACTGGGGCTCCGAGTTTTGCCCAGGTAGAAAAGCTGACAGCCTTGATCGCAGCTCCCAATCGTTCGCGAACCGATCCGTTTCCCGGCGGTGCGATCGCAGAAGTAGATGGCGATTGGATTAGGCTAAAAACTGCCCTTTCGCAAACTTAAGCATCGGTAGCCTGCTGTTCGCCCTTTCTTTGCCAGAAGAAGTACCCAAACCCAATCCACACAAGAATGGTTATGACTAAATTCCAAGCCAATAGGGAACCATAAGTCCCAGTCCCAACTTTTATAGGTAAAAAGTCAGGCCAAATTGCCGAGACTATCCCCAGCACTACTGAGAGTCCCACAGGTACGATAAAAGCTAGACTAGAGCGTTTCTCCTGAGATAAAAATAAAAAGATTGGTGCTAACCCTAAAACCATCGTGCCACTTACAGTAGTTGCCTTGAGAATGCTGGTACCAAACAGCATCGGCAAATTGCCAAGCACCGCGATCGCCACCATAGACACTTTCCCTAACAGCACAGATTGACTTCCAATTTTGAGATCCAAAGCAACTGCTTTACTGGTACTGCTCAGGGTAGAATCTAGCACCGCGCTCCCAGAGAGCATCATAACTGACATCATTAACGCCAATATTCCCTCACCTCCAGCCATAGCTGCCTGCACCGGAGCATCAATCGTCGCCTGACCACCAACAGCCCGCGCTGCCATACCCATAAAACTGAAAAGGAAAATCAGTATCGCCGCTATGCAGCCAGCTAGTAGATAAGATTGCTTTGTCGTTCGGCTACTAGCTAGAAAAGCCCGATCTGTCAGCACTGGATCGTGAAAGGGATAGGGAAGACATTGAATTAATGCTACTAGCAACAAGTCAATGCCTGAGTTCCAAAAGCCTGTCTGAGCTGGTGCGAGAGATAAAGTTGGAGCTTGTGGAACAACACAGAGGAGCGTCAGGATGACGGCTAGTAGCAGCAGCCCGAATTGAATAAAATCAGTGATTAAACTTGCTCTTAAGCCCCCTTTAAGGGTATAGAGCAGTACCAGTCCTGTAAAAACTAGACTGGAGAGGATAAAACTCTGTGAGCCAGGTGTACCAAAATAGGAGCCAACAACAGCAGTATTGGACCAAACTTCGTTATACAAACGCAGCAAAATTACTGCCATGAACAATCTTGCTGCTCCACTACCATAGGTCGAGTGGATGTACTCGACTAAGCTTTTAGCTCCAGTTGTACGTCGTAGTCTCACGATCAGTAACCCACAAAGGGGAATACCTAAGTAATAGACGGCATAAGTCAAACCACCCATCAGGCCAAAATCTCGACCTAAATTGGCTGTGTTTGTAATTGATTTTGCAAATATCCAAGCCACCACAATGCTGGCAGTCAGTATTGGCAATTCTGGATTTCTGCCCCTAATATCCTTACCTTTGAAGAAAGATTGTGCGGCTGAAGTGGCTGGGGCAATCAACCACATTAGTGCCCCATAGACTAACAGGATTATCCAAAGTTTCGTTGTAAATGTAATAATTTTAACCTCCCTGTCGGCTACTGATTGGTAGGGTCTTTCTGCAAAACAGACTACCGGATCATAAGGATGAGAAGATTTGGCATACAAGTACAGCAAGTCTTCCATTACGTCGCCGTGATCCGGTTAATGGTCCGGCGACTAGCACAGTAAATCATACTTTCCCAGCATATTTTGAGAAATATGTTAATTTTTGTAAAATTATGTTATGTTTTGTGTGGATGAACAGCAAGGCTCATCGTCCAATTGTTCAATTCCATACTTTTGTCAGTTCAACTTTAGTAAAGGTAAGGTCTGTAATATGCCGATTACCATTGACTCCGCTCGTGGCATTTTTCCCAACACACTAGCGGCTGACGCTGTGCCAGCGCTAACTGCCCGGTTCAACCAGCTCAGTGCAGAAGATCAACTGGCATGGACGTGGTTCGCTTTCTTGGAAATGGGCAAAACCATCACGGTTGCGGCTCCTGGTGCAGCCAATATGCAGTTTGCCGAAGGAACCTTGAACCAAATCAAGCAAATGACTTTTGAGGAGCAAACTCAGGTGATGTGCGATCTGGCAAATCACGCAGATACGCCCATTTGCCGCACCTATGCTACTTGGACGCCTAACATTAAGCTAGCTTTCTGGAATCAGCTTGGGGAATGGATGGAGCAAGGCATTGTCGCGCCAATTCCTGCTGGATACCAGCTTTCAGCCAACGCTAATGCCGTGTTGGAAACCCTCAAAGAAATGGATCAAGGGCAACAAATCACTGTCCTGCGAAACTCTGTTGTGAATATGGGATTTGACGCAGGCAAATTGGACGGCTACACCCGGATTTCTGAACCTGTGGTTGCGCCTAAAGACAAGTCACAGCGCACTCAAGTCACTATTCAAGGTCTCGACAACTCAACTATATTGAGCTACATGGATAACTTGAATGCGAACGACTTTGATGAACTGATCAAGCTGTTCGTGGCGGACGGTGCTTTGCAGCCTCCCTTCCAAAGACCGATCGTCGGCAAAGATGCAATACTGCGCTTTTTCCGGGAAGAATGCCAGAACCTTAAGTTGCTTCCAGAGCGTGGTGTGGCAGAACCCGCAGACGATGGCTACACTCAGGTGAAAGTCACAGGTAAGGTTCAGACGCCCTGGTTTGGAGCAGCTGTGGGTATGAACATGGCTTGGCGATTCTTGCTTAACCCCGAGGGCAAAATTTTCTTTGTGGCAATTGATTTGCTGGCATCTCCCAAAGAACTCTTAAACCTAGTTCGCTAGAGAAATGCTCAGTGTAAGTACACGGTGACTGATTGTGTGAGCGCTCTCTAGAAAAGAGCGCTCCGTTGTTTTGAGTAAACGGCAAGAGAATAATGCAAGTGAGTGATGTTGAGTGGTCTGAGGCAGAGAAGAAGTTAGCCCAAGCAGCTTTTAAGATAGCCTATGAGCGAGAAATTAATGCTTTGGTCAAGAAAGTTCGTGAAGAAGCAAGTGCGATTGCAGAGCTTAATGATCTGTGGCGATTACATGATTTTTTGAGTGCCACGAGACACAGTATAGATGGCAAGTACGACTACAGATATTCGGTTCTAATCTTTGTCTTCGCTACGCTGGTTAAGGAGGGTTGGTTACATCTCCATGAACTAGAGGGACTGGAAACAGATAAGTTGACTAAGATAACAGCTCTTACACGTATGTGAGGGGTTTATGAACACACCCTGACCCCCCTCATAGCCGTCAAAAGAGCAAAGCTTCCAGCAAGGTTATCCTGCCGGAAGCTTCGCGTCGGTGCTAAACCTATTTAATAAGCGTCCTGTAACTCGTACAAGTCAGGAGAAACGTAGTCCTTCCGCAAAGGCCAGCCTACCCAATCTTCAGGCATCAAGAGCCGCTTCAGATTTGGGTGTCCCTCGTAGACAATGCCAAACATATCGAAAGACTCCCGCTCTTGCCAATCTACAGTCTTCCAGATCCAGTAAACTGAAGGCACTTTTGGGTCTTCCCTTGGTAAGAATACCTTCAAGCGTACCTCATCTGGTCGGTCAGCGTTATCGCTCATTTTGATCAGGTGATAGAAGCTAACCAAGTCTTGTCCTGGTCCAGAATCATAAGCTCCTTGGCACTGTAAGTAATTAAATCCATAGGCATAGAGTGCCGTCGCAATCGGCAGCAGGTAGTCACGATTGACTTTTATGATCTCGACTCCTAGGTGATCTGCTGCCAACGACTCATGCTCAAAGCCATTTTCCGCCAACCACTTAGAAGTCTTACCTGCTTCTACCAGTTGCGTCGCTTCAGTTTCAGCAGTCTGCTCGGATGTTGGTTCTGTTGATTCAGCTTCAGCCACGGCTGACCTCCTCTTTCTCTGCTGCTTGAAGTGCAGGTGGTACAGGCATTCCCATCGCTTCCATCAACTCCTTAGGTGCGGCTTGGCGAGTTGGTGACTGCAAATATTTTCCAGTCAAGATCGGCTCCACCACCTTCATGTTGTGAGTCGTGCTGTAGTAGCGGTGCGTTTGCTTAATCTGACCCCGCTCCTGGATCGACTCATTCGATATCTTCTTCCGCAGCTTAATGATGGCGTCAATAATGGCTTCTGGACGCGGCGGGCACCCCGGTAGATAGACATCTACGGGAATTAGTTTATCGACTCCTCGAACAGCTGTCGGGGAATCGACACTGAACATGCCGCCAGTGATCGTGCAGGCGCCCATAGCAATGACATACTTCGGGTCTGGCATCTGCTCGTACAAACGTACTAGTTGCGGTGCCATCTTCGTAGTGATTGTTCCGGCTGTAATGATTAAGTCTGCTTGCCGAGGACTAGAACGGGGAATTAGACCAAATCGGTCAAAATCAAACCGGGAACCAATTAGCGCCGCAAACTCAATAAAGCAGCAGGCTGTTCCAAATAGCAAGGGCCACAGGCTTGAAAGGCGTGACCAGTTGTAAAGATCGTCAACTGTTGTTAGAATCACGTTCTCCGAGAGGTCATGCGTGACTGTAGAACGCTCAATCGGGTTGATAATCCGCTCTTTCTGCTGCTTTGTTGCAGTTGGACTATTATTCATGACCATTCCAGGGCTCCTTTACGCCAAGCATAAACAAGGGCAACAACAAGAATTGCGATAAAAATTAGAGCTTCTACAAATGCCAAAAGGCCCAGGAGGTGGAAGGCAACCGCCCAAGGGTATAAAAACACCGTCTCCACATCAAAAATGACAAAGACCAAGGCAAACATGTAGTAGCGAATGTTAAATTGAATCCAGGCTCCTCCAATTGGTTCCATGCCAGATTCATAAGTGATACGCCGCTCTGGACCGCGACCGCTAGGTCGCAGCAGTTTAGATGCTGAGAGAGCTAGGGCAGGGACCAAGCTGCACACTAGCAAGAAACCTAGAAGGTACTCGTAGCCGCTGAGAACAAACACAATAGGTATTTACCGCTTCCGGCGTAAAAGTTCTGTTACTTACTTTTACATTATATGCACCCTCTTTGTGACTCATGGCTTCTGTGGAGAATAGCTGACTAGCTGTGTTCCCCTATATATGCGATAATTTTTAACACATATTTAAGCTTTGCCCTAGTTTTCTACTTTGTTAAGCTATGAGCGAACCAGCTGTTGAGACCGACGCGCTAGACCGCTACGAATGCCGCGCCTGTGGCTATGTTTA
>JAFAVL010000032.1 GCA_019242465.1 Chroococcidiopsidaceae cyanobacterium CP_BM_RX_35
GGAGCGCATAAAGTCCTGCAAATCAGAGGAATGATTGCCAGCAATGAATGGGGCAACCGATGGCAATCAGCGGTCCTATCTGCACTCGCAGTAGCAGCATAAGTTGATAAATGTACTACAAATATATTCCGCTTCCTTCCACTATTAACCATTTCTGAGACAGTTGATACCACAAAAGCTTGATTTTACGTTGATTTAGCCTACTTTCAGTAGTTAGCTCAGATATCAAAAATGGGACAGTTTCCCTTAGCGACCATTTTTTCTCGGTTGCTATACAAAGGCGAAATTTCCCAATCAAGGCGATGGAAAATTTTCTAGAAGCCTTACATCAAGCCAGTTTCAAGGCTTGGGTGGCGGCTCTTTACAGCCTCGCTACTATTGGACCTTGTATGTTGGACTGCATAAAGTACTAAGTTCCTACGTAAATAAAAATTGTCAGCACAATGAATCAAATTCTTTGAAAGGAGACAACAATGAACACTCAAACTACACAAAGCACGCTCAAAGCTGCCATCAACAATGTTGCAAATTTGGATACTGCTTCAACAAGAAGAGTAAATAACTTCCAACCCAATTTCTCTCTCGAGACCTACCAATGCGGTGGATGTGGCTAAATGTTTGAGAACTGGGTTATGTACCAATGAAGAAGACAGATAACTTCAACGGAAATTTCCCACTCGGATATCACTAGTGTTATGCATGGATCTAGGGTCCGGCTAATATCCTATATCCTAACACAACTATTGCTTTTCCAAGCAAGTGCTAAATCAAATTAGGAGCAGAACGATGAACACTCAATCTACACAAAGCACGCTCAAAGCCGCAATCAAAAATGTTACGAACTTGGAGGCTATTTCCACCAAAACAACAAATAACTTCCAACCCAATTCCTACCTTGATACTTACGGTTGCAATCAATGTGCATGTATCTAAAATTTTAGATTAGATATGTACAATGTCCCAAAGACTAACACAACTATTGCTTTTCCAAACAATCACTAAATCAAATTAGGAGCAGAACGATGAACACTCAATCTACACAAAGCACACTCAAAGCGGTCATCAAAAATGTTACAAGTCTGGGTACTGTTTCCATAGCAAAAATAAATAGCGTCAAGCCTAATTCCTCTCTTGACACTTACAATTGCGGTGGATGTTTCTGTTTCTAACAGTTTTTGAATAGGTATCTACAATGAACACTCAAACAGTTCTCAAAACAGCAGTCAACAATATCCTAGAACTGGATTCTATTCCTCACAATAAGATGAGTAACTACCAGCGCAGTTTCTACCTCAATGCCTACAATTGTCTTTCTTGCGATTTGTATTAACGTCTAGTTTTCAAAGGTCAATAACAATTTTAGGTACTAGCTCTGGGACAAGCTTTGTCCCAGAGAATATTTAAGGAGCTATCTACCAATGAACCTTCACCATAATAATCCAGCTGCCAAGATCACTGGGGCTGGGATTAATTTAACCTCCAAACATCACCAAACAATTCTGGAAACTCAACCGGCTGTTAACTGGTTTGAAGTCCATCCTGAGCATTATTTCGGGCAGCGGGGTGGACTCATTTTGCAAAACTTAGAACAAATCCGTCAACAATATCCGATTACTCTCCACGGTGTCGGGCTTTCTTTAGGTTCAACCGCTCCCTTGGATTGGCAATATCTCACTGATTTAAAAACACTGATTCAACAATTTCAACCGGTGTGGTTTTCTGAACATATTAGCTGGGCTTCAGCGGGGGGTAGACATTTTCATAATTTAATTCCCTTACCTTATTCGGAAGAAGCTGTAATGCATATTGCCCAACGCATTAGCCAAGTTCAGGATTTTTTGGAGCAGCGGATCTCGGTAGAAAATATCAGCAGCTACATGGCTTATACTGAGTCAAATTTAACGGAAGCTGAGTTTATCTCTGCTGTGTTAGCCGAGGCAGATTGTGACTTACTTCTTGATGTTAATAATCTTTACGTTAATAGTTTTAATCACGGCTTTAGTGCGTTTGACGCTTTGAATCAGATTCCGTTAGAGCGGGTACGGCAGATTCACTTAGCTGGCTATAGCCGTAGGGATAGCTATCTACTTGACACTCATGGAGAAAGGGTACATCAGCCTGTGTGGCAATTGTATCAAGCAGCGCTCGCTCGTTTTGGTGCTGTCCCGACTTTAATTGAGTGGGAAAGTAACGTTCCAGATTTTGCTGTAGTTAAAGCTGAGGCAGACAAAGCTAATTATTACTTACAACAATCATTATCACCACAACTAGTAGCTTAAGGATAACTCGATGTTACAGCAACTCCAACAAACGTTTTTAAGCAGCTTAGCAACAGGTGATTCAGAGTTTCTCTCTCATCTCCAAAATCTTACTGCTCTATCAGCACAACAAACGTTAAATATCTATCACCAAGGAGTCAAAGCTAAGGCTCTTAATGTACTTAAAGGTATTTACCAAGTCTGCCAACAAATTTTAGGAACGGAGCTGTTTGATGCTATTGCTGCTGATTACTTCCGTTACTCCCCACCCCAAACATCAGATTTCATTCCCTTCGCAGCAGCCTTTGTGAAGTTTATTACGGAATATTGTCTTGAAGCTGACTGCTCCTATCTGGCAGAAATCGCACGATTAGAGTGGGAAATTTATTTACTGTTGAGAGAATTTGACTCTCCTGTCTTAGACTTAGAAGCCCTAGCTCAAGTTGATACTGATAGTCAAAGTGAAATTTTTTTTCACCTACCGACAGGGGCAGTTTTGCTTCAGTCCAACCACCCGCTTGATGAAATTATGAAAGTTAATCAACCAGATAATGAGGGAAATAGTTTGGTTGATTTGACTTCAGGAGAATTTTATTTTATTGTCTGGCGGGCTGGGTGGTCAATTTGTATCGACCGATTGACACTGGAAGAATGGTTAATTTTACAGCGAATTCAAATGAATATTCGTTTTGGGGAATTGTGCAATTACTTAGCCATTAACCATCCCCATGTAGATATTGCCACGACTTTCCCCCGCTTAGTTGCCCAAGGTTGGATTACCAACTTCACCGTTACCAATAATTGAGTCAATGCGATGAAATTTGCAGTGATTACAGAAGTAGCAGAATTAACTAAATTCGCTGAAAAAATAGCTGGTTACACAGGGGTTAAATTTCCGATGAAATACTGGCAACACTGCAAAGTAGTTGCTGGTTATAACCCACAGCAAGAAATGATTGGCGGTTATGCTTTAGCTTTAGAGCCTCCTTTTAGGAGTTTACTCGCTCTGGCAAAAAGTCCAGAACACTACAGGAAATTTGTTGAGGAAGTTTCTCCCACGGAAATGATAGAAGCATCGGCTCTCTGGCTAGATACAGGAGCCAGGAGTCTCCGCAATAAAGTGAAGCTGTTTCAAGCCATGCTCGATGATATTTGTGAGTATGAGCAACCCTATTTTCTCTACGTCTATAATCTTAACCGCCCATACTTGCAGAAATTTTATGGAAAACTACACTCCAGGGTGATCTTCCAAGGCATGTTGCCAGGGGCTATGAGCGGCACTCATCCTGTAGGAATCGAGTGTGCTATTACTGCCGAAATCAAACAAGAAATGAAGAGCAGACGTTATCGTTTTCTGACTGACTAACTCAGTGAAAATTCTCCAATATTTTGAGGAACTTGGCATGAACACACAAGCTAAAATGGCTAAAACACTAGGAAAAACGCATCCAGTTGTGGCACAGTCTGAACTCAAGCTCTATCTCCATCAACCTAAACCTTGGCTAAATATTTTAGTCATTGCCTATACTTTAACTACCTACTATGGGGGAATAATTTTACTTCTATACCCCAATGTTTGGTTAAATGCTGTAGGCACAATTTTAGTTTGCCATGGTTTAGTATATGCAGCATTTCTCGGTCATGAATTATTCCACGGCTCCGTTTTCAAAAAACGAAAATTGAATGAACTAACTGCTGTTGTAATTCGCTGGATTACAGGCATGTGTTATGTCCCATTTCACCAAGCGGCTCGTGGACATATCGGACACCATCTGGGGATTAAACCTAAAGCTAAAGGTAAAAGTCCAGCGGCAGTTTTCTGGGCATTACCCAAGCCGATAATAGTTGGAGTGGTAATTCTAGAATGGCTTTACTTTCCCGTCGTCACTTTTCTCTATTTATGGTGGCGGAATCTCTCTCCCTTTTGGCAAGGTCAACCATTGCCACAAAAGCTAAGAGTGTTACTGCTGATGTTAGCCAGAGGAACAATGTTTACAGTTTTGGGGATTCTATCTTTTAAAGCTTTATCATTGTATTTTTTTGCCTATGTAGCAATGATTACGCTGGCTCGATTTAGTCAAACATTTGACCATACTTCGAGCTACAACGAAGATTCAGAAAGCCAAATCAGTTTTACAACTTTTTCTCCGCTCATTTCTAAAAAGCATCCCTGGCTAGATCTGTTAGTGCTGAATTTTAGTTATCACAACGCCCATCATATATTAATGTCTTGCCCTTGGTATCATCTGCCAGCTTTAGATCGACATGTATTTCAAGGGCACGAGGAGCATCATTTAGCTTGGGCTGATTTATTCCGCAATTATCATCGCTTCCGCACCACTCGCCTCTTCTCACCTTCTGGACCAGCCATTGATCAACAAGGCAATGTTAATTTAGAAAATTTTACTGGCGTGCAAGCGGCATTACCTTTCTAGGCATCTCGCTTAGAAGCTGAGAAATCAAGTATTTGAACCCAAGGTAGCCAGGAGACTTTTGCTAACAAATTGCTGAAGCTCCTAGAGCCTTTGAAATTCTGTTGTGATTGAGCAACGATTAATTAAGTTGTGTAATTCAGTCCCCACTACAATAGGGCCCAATAGTAGCGAGGCTGTCACGAGCCGCCACCCAATCCTTGAAACTGGCTTGATGTAAGGCTTCTAGAAAATTTTCCATCGCCTTGATTTGGAGATTTAGACGATTTGAAAATTTTTCTGGAAATCCTTGTCCTGAAAAGGCT
>JAFAVL010000265.1 GCA_019242465.1 Chroococcidiopsidaceae cyanobacterium CP_BM_RX_35
TCTCTTTTCACAACCTCTTGAGAACTGACTGATACTTTCTCGACCACAACACGTAATTCGTATTCCACGCCCCAACTCCCTTACAGCAGCCTCACCGAAGGGACTCTATCATAAATTCGGTTTTACTACAAATATATTCCGCTCCCTGTCGCTGTTGCCAAAACCAGGATAATCTAGCGCGATTAAATGAAATTGGTCGGAAAGCCGATTGATCAGGTCACGATACATGTGAGATGAAGCCGGATAACCATGCAGCAATACGATCTTTGGGCGATCTTTTGAACCAGCTTCCCGATAGAAAATGTTGCGTCCATCGACTTCAAGCGTGTGATATGTCGTCATGACTGTTTTGGATGTAATTGGTTTACATCTCTATCCTCAAGGAAGTAATTTAATAGAGCAAGACTATTTTTATTATCAAATTCATAGTTGGTGTCTATATAAATTTGTATCAAATTCGGTATTTTGTGGCAATCGTCGAGACAGGCAGCTTTACCAAAGCCGCAGAGCGTCTCTTTGTCTCGCAGCCTTCCCTTTCCGCAGGCATTAAAAAACTAGAACAAGAATTGGGGGTAATTCTGTTTGAGCGGGGGGGACGACGAGCCGTTCTCACGTCTGCTGGCAAATTTTTTCTAGAGAAAGCAACTATTATCTTGAATGAGTATCAGGCGACCCTGCGCGAGCTAAAGGGCTTTCACACCCAGCCAACGCTGCGACTGGGAACGCTTCGCACAATTCGGATTGATAGCCTTGCAGGTTTGATCGGTACGTTTCAAACGCAATATCCTAATGTGCTGATTGAATTGTTGGACGGTACCCCAGCCGAACTACAAGACTGGTTAGAACAGGGTGAGATCGATCTGAGCATGACTGTATTAAGTAGTGAGGGCACAAAAAACTCATTGGCGTTGTTCCACCAACGGCGCTCTCTGGCAGTCTCGGTTAAGCATCCCTTTGCTCAACGGGGAACAGTGCAGTTAATGGATTTAAACGGACAACCGTACATCGATCGGATGCACTGCGAACTTTGGGGAGAAACGCGAGAGTTATTTGATTCGAGAGCATTCGTGCCTCGCATTGTTTATCGTGCCGATCGCGAAGAGTGGGTACTTTCATTAATTGCCGCCGGACTGGGAGTTGCAATTATGCCAGAGTGGCAGAATATTCCTGCCGTCGCGTACATTCCCATTGCTGATTTGCCACTGCACCGTACAGTGAGCTTATGCTGGCGAACAAGATCTGAGTCAGATGTGATTGACAAGTTTTGTGCCTTTGCCACCAGCCACAATTGGTAAGACCAACCTTATAGTTCCTCAAACGCATACCCTTGTTAAAGGTAATTTAACACTAACGATCGTACCTATTGCTGTGACTCGTCATCTGCTGGGCATCATCCTTGTTCAGGTCCTGTTCGACTGCAATTTGGTGCGCCCTTGAGATTTAAGCCCATCAAGTACAGGCTCAGAATCCATGTTCGTAGGGGTTGATGATGTCCGGCGAAAATCATATCGCTTAAGTCATCAAACCGAGCACGACAACTCCGGGACTGATAGCGCTGCCGATGCGGCTGCGTTTCATCGAAACCTCACGCTTACTACAGATTTTGAACCTCATTTGCTACAAGCCACGCCTTCTGGCCATCGCAGTTGGCGTATGGTTTCATAGCACTTTTGTTCGTCAATTAAGGTTTGGAGGTTAATCAGCACAGGAATAGTCACAGGCAGGGAATTTCTCAAAGTCAGTCAGAGCGGGCATTATACCCTCTTGGCTGCCACTCGGAACCCTAGATCCCTGGAATCCATAAAAAGCCTTTTTTTATGCAGTACAGTATAATTCTTTGCGGCTATATTTCGTAGTAAAGAGCGGAAAAATAATTGTGAAAAAGAGTATTATCGCCATAGGAAGTGTTCTGCTGTCTGTTCTCCTATCACCGCTGAAAGTTACGGCGGCTACTTTTGACCGTCTCTATATCTTCGGTGATAGCCTCTCTGATAATGGTAATATTTTCAATGTCTCACAGGAGTTTCCTCAACTCACAGGAGGAGCTTATCCCCCAAGCCCACCCTACTTTGCGGGACATTTTTCTAACGGTCCCATCTGGGTAGAATATCTCAGCCAAGATCTCGGATTACCACTTCCTACTCCAGTCACAACCCTAAGCCAGACTCAGCTTAATGGCAGCATTGACTTTGCCTTTGGTGGTGCAGGTTCGGGAGCCGGAAACACTGTTGTTCCCTTGGCACCTCCCCAGGTGTTACCTGGTTTGCAGACACAAGTTACAGACTTTAAAACTATTTTTCCGCAGGCTGACCCGAATGCCCTCTATACAGTTTGGTCTGGTGCTGATGATTACCTCTTTGGTCGCCAGACAAATCCTAATGTGACTGTGGACAATATCACAACGGCGATCACCAACCTTGCCGCAGCAGGTGCGAGAAATTTTATCGTACCGAATTTGCCCGATTTGGGGCAGCTCCCGGCAACCCGTGGCAACTCAACCTTGACTCAGGAAACAATAACTCATGACTCTGCTCTGGCAAACGCTCTTGCGAGTTTAAAAAGTCAAGACCCGACACTCAACATTACTCTTCTCGATGTTTATTCCGCTGAGCAACAGCAATTTCAAAATGGGCAATTTCTTAATGTAACTGACGCTTGCCTCGCCAACAACGGTGTTCCATGTTCTAACCCACAGGATTACTTTTTCTGGGATACCTATCATCCCACAACCGCAGTTCACAGAATTATTGCCAATCTCGCGGAGGCAGACCTCAATACTCAGACCGTGCCCGAACCATCTGAAGCCGTCGGTCTATTGGCGTTTGGTGCTTTTGGCGCTCTTTGGATGCTGCACAAACGGTATTCCTTCCACTAAGAGAAGTGACCATAGCTAAAGTCCTGGGTAGTGATATGGAAGTAGTGGTAAGGCTCAAATCTTGTCCATCTCTTCATTGTAGCCATGAATGAAGTACCAAATCGCTCCAATATGATTGTTCAGCTTTTTGGAGAAAGATAGACTTTCTCTCACCAGCCCTTGAAACCCGTTGTCTGAAGGTATTATTTAGTCGTTCCACATGATTAATTAGACTCGTTTCTTTACCGACAGCTCGATGACGTTTATGGGGAATAACTGTTTTATAAGCCTGCCAAAAATCTGTATAGGTGAAGGCAGCTTTTTGATAAATCTCTGGCAAAGAAGCTCAAAGTTTACGGGCTGATTTACTCGTTCTACCTCCCACAAAGCAACCAACAATCTTTCGAGAATTGCGGTCGATTGCTAGCCAGATATAAACCTCGTTTTTCTTACTATCAACAAAAGACCACAGCTCGTCACATTCAAGGATCAATTTGACTGGTGGTTTTTCTGAAACCTTTATTTAATAGGGAGTTCGAACTAGCTTTTGATTCACATAATCTTGTAACCAAGACCAACTTACTTGAGCCACCCTGGCAATTCCTCGCAATGATATCCTCTCAAGTAAGAGTCGATTGAGCAGTTGCTTGATTTCCTGTGAAACAGGTAAGTTAGTCGGATTAACAACAAACTGGCGACCGCAGGTTTTACATTGATATTTGGGTTTGCCATGATGAACTGAACCATTTTTAATCAACTGCTCAGAGCCACAAGTAGGACAGACTCGTTCTGGAGTTTTTTCACAAATTTTTGGGGATGATTCTAGCAACTCTCGTGTGAATTTAGACAACAGTTCTATGAAGGAAGAAAGTAAGAATACTAAAATTGTTGTCATTAAAAACACCAAATTTCTGGGGAATAATTGCGGATCATTTACATTAGTTAATATTATACAGGACACTGATGGGACAAGGGTTATACCTCACCACTACTTCCATATCACTACCCGCTTGCGGAAGATACGGTTTGCATCTAAAACAAATCTGTTATAAGATGCAGGGATAGTGATGCCATTGGAGATCAGGGAAGTTATCTGGCTTGGGGATTCCAGGAGAAACGTGCAGGAATTTCCAAAGCAGGTTCGGATCGACATGGGAGCGGCGCTGATGGCGGCTCAATGCGGAGAAACGGCGGAGCATGTCAAACCCTTCAAAGGCGTGGGAAGCGGTGTCTTCGAGATCGCCGAGCGTTACAGCAAGGACGCTTATCGTCTGGTCTATGCCGTCCAGCTCGGCAGGCGCATCTATGTGTTGCACGCCTTCCAGAAGAAATCGAAGTCGGGCATTGCCACACCAAAGCCAGACGTTGACCTGATCAAAAAACGCTACAAGGAAGCACAGGAGCACGCGAAACATGACTGACACCGAAGAGAGCCAGATCGAAGTCGGTTCCGGCAACGTCTTCGCC
The DNA here is from genome assembly GCA_019242465.1 of Chroococcidiopsidaceae cyanobacterium CP_BM_RX_35. The sequence continues at coordinate 4,322 of JAFAVL010000265.1, forward strand.
GATCTCGGTCTTGAGGATGCGGATGAGCTTTACACCCGCACGGCGCTCGGCATCCAAGTGATGCAGATTCTGAGGGAGCGCGGCTACAGCCAGAAGGAAGCGGCAGAAGTGCTCCAGATCAAGCAGCCGGAAGTGTCCGCCATCATGCGCGCCAAATTCAGCCGCTACAGCCAAGAGAGGTTGATCGGCTTCCTCAACAAGTTGGAGCGCAAAGTCACTATCCAGGTTAGTGACCATCATCGGGGCGAGCCGTACCAACAGGTCACTTTCCATCCATGAATATCAGCCTCTTGGTAGTGATACGGAAGTAGTGGTGAGGCTCAAATCCTGCCCAGCTCTGCATTGTAGCCATGAATGAATCACCAAACAGCTCCAATGTGATTGTTCAACTTTTTGGAAAATGATAGGCTTTCTCTCACCAGTCGAGAAACCCGTTGCCTAAAGGTATTATTCAACCTTTCAACATGATTAGTTAGACCCGTTTCCTTACCAACAGCTCGATGACGTTTAGGGGGAATAACTGTTTTATAAGCTTGCCAAAAATCTGTATAGGCGAAGGCAGATTCTTGATAAATTTCTGGTAAAGAAGCCCATAATTTACGGGCTGATTTTCTCGTTCTATCTCCCACAAAGCAACCAACAATTTTTCGAGAATTGCGGTCAATTGCTAGCCAGACATAAACCTCATTTTTCTTGCGCTCAACAAATGACCACAGCTCGTCACATTCAATCGTCAATTTACCTGGCGATTTTCCTGAAACCATTAACTGGCGTGGAGTATGGGCTAGCCTTTGATTGACATAATTTTGCAACCAAGACCAACTGACTTGAGCAACCCTAGCAATTCCTCGGAGTGATATTCTCTCAAGTAAGAGTCGATTAATCAGTTGTTTGATTTCCTGTGTAACAGTGGTTTTAGTCGGATTAACGACAAATTGGCGAGCGCAGCTTTTACATTGACATTTTTGCTTATTATTATGAACTGAACCATTCTTAATCAACTGCTCAGAACCACAGGTAGGACAGACTCGTTCTGAAGGTTCTTCACATATTCCCTGGGAGAATTCTAGTGACTCTCGTGTTAATTTAGATAACAGTACTATGAAGGAAGAAAGTAAGAATGCTAAAATTGTTGTCATCAAAAATACCAATTTACTGGTGATTAATTGCGAATTATTTACATTAGCTAATATTATACAGGATGCTGACGGGACAAGGGTTTTAACTTACCACTACTTCCATATCACTACCAATTTGCTCTTGCCAGTGGGCGCAGGCTTGGTCGAGGGCATCCAGGACTGCCAGCAACTCCCGCCATAAGGCTATCTGATCAGTTTGAGCCATCCCCTGCTTGCGACTGATTTCTAGCTGCTGTTGCAGATATTCTTTCTCGGTCTGTAGCGCGGCAAATGCCTGCTGCAAGGTATTTTGGCTCGTCTGTAACAGCTTCCCTTGTTGTTTCACCTCATGCCGCAAGGCTATCCACTCTGCCACCATCTGATAAGGGTCAAACGGTGTGAGCGATTCGGGTTCCGCCTCCAGATACTCCGGTGGCGTGGGTGCAGTCTCAAGTAAGTTCAAAAATTTTTCCAATAAAGCCTGCCGCTCTATCATGTCCGCTCTACTATCCCTGACTGGT
>JAFAVL010000673.1 GCA_019242465.1 Chroococcidiopsidaceae cyanobacterium CP_BM_RX_35
AAAACATCGGGGAATGAGTTGGTCAACCAAAGGTAGTAAAGCTTTATGTCTACTCAATGTGGCTGAACTTAATGGGCGATGGCAGCAATTGTGGTTCTCCACTCAGTCAGCCTGATCACCGGAAAATTTACAGTAGGGGATTTTTTAATGGCAGCAGCAGAGTTACAAGAAACAATGACTCTTACAGAACGGCTCAAAGCAGTGAAGCAAGTTTTAGTTGAGCGGGAAGATTACTTTATCAAACAAATGCTGGTATGGATTGATTTTTGCCAGCATCAAAATCGAGTCGAACTACAAAATAGTGAATTTTTTCAAAGAATTTACGAGCGCTATCAGCAAGCAATTGGTAGCTTGTTGGAGATTACTGAACCAAAAGTTATCTGGTTTGTATTGTGCCTAATTGATGGAATCATTGTAGAGCGATTGTGTGGCAATCAAAATGTTTCACTTGGAGAACAAATTGATCTACTGAGTCAAATACTGATTTCTTATTTAGAACGTCAATAAACAGACTTTATTCATCAGCTACACCCACATCAAACTTAGTTTGATATAGTTTTTATTGTTCCGCAGGCGGCTGCCGAAGATAGCCTTGCAATCAAGAACCTCAAAACCGAAGGAACTTTATCCCTTCGACAAGCGCCTGCTGCCTCCCCGGCATGGGCACTCGTGTGCAAGCCGGGCACCAATGGAGTTGTAGCTGTATTCCATCGACCGCATCCTGAAAAGGAAGCAAGTAAAGGCAGGGTAGGAGCAGCAAGAGAATTTTTAGACAAAGCAGGAGTGGAATTAGAAGATGAAATATAAAGGCTATACCGGTCATGTTGAGTATGATGAAGAAGCAGATATACTCTTTGGTCGGGTACTTAATGTTAATGATGTTATTACCTTTGAAGGAACGAGCATTGCTGAAATAAAATCCGCATTGCAGGACTCAGTAGATGACTATTTAGAATTTTGCTCTGAGCTAGGTAAAGAGCCGAATAAACCATATTCAGGTAAGTTTGTTTTGTGATTTTCCCTCCCAGCGACCTATTGAGTGATGAACCTCCTTTGGAAACCGATCTACATCGGCTACAAATGACGGTGCTCATTCAATGTCTAGAATGGTTGTGGCGCGCTCACAACGACTTCTATACTTGTTGGAAATCTCACTATTTATTACAGTCCTTGTCAACGGAAGTCTGAGAACTTTCGTGTCCAGGCTTTTTTGTGGTTTTAGGGACCGAACGTAAGCTGCGTAGAAGCGGGATAGTTTGGGAAGAGGATGGCAAGTACCTAATGTCATTGTGGAGATTCTTTCCCCCAAGACAGCAGAGCAGAGAATAATCCTGACTCTATTGGTGTATGTAAGGTTGGTGAGGAGGTGGAGAGACAAACTGGATGAGTCGGCGAGATAAACTATTAGTCAAAATTCTGTTAGGAACTTCTGACGCTAATATTTCCTTTGAGCCACTGTGCCAATTGCTGTCCAGCCTTGGTTTTGAGGAATGGATTCAAGGCAATCATCACATCTTCTCAAAAGAAGGGGTTGAAGAGATTCTTAACCTCCAGCCCAAACAAGGAAAAGCTAAAGCTTACCGAGTTAAACAGGTTCGTAACATAATTTTGAAATATCAAATTGGTGGTCAAGAGAAAGATGAAGATTAAGTATGAACTAATTATTTACTGGAGCGAGGTCGATCAGGCTTTCGTTGTTGAAGTGCCTGAACTGCCTGGATGTGCGGCAGACGGCGAAACTTATCAGGAAGCGGTGCAAAATGTTGAAGTCGTGATCCGAGAGTGGATTGCAACTGCACAAGAATTGGGGCGACCGATCCCAGAACCTAAAGGTCGGCTGCTATTTGCATGAGTCATTGGTTTTGGGTTGAGTTCATCAAGCACAAACGTCGTATAACAAGTTACAGAAGCTTTCAATAGTTAATGCAAGAAATGACGGATGCCAGTAAAGACCATAACCAAACCTAACTCGTTTGCTGCCTGAATTGAATCAGGATCGCGTAGGCTACCTCCTGGCTGGGCGATCGCCGTCACCCCAGCTGCCGCAGCTGTTCGTACTGAGTCATCGAAGGGAAAGAAACCATCACTAGCAAGCACCGCTCCTTGAGCTTTTGCTCCAGCCTGTTCTAGAGCAATTTTGACAGAGCCGACGCGATTCATTTGACCAGCTCCCACACCCAAGGTCGTACAATTGCGCGTAACTACAATGGCATTCGATTTCACATGCTTGCAAACTTTCCACGCAAATAGTAGCTCTGTGCTTTGCTCTGGAGTGGGTTGACGCTCTGTCGCCACTTGCCATTGGTTGGGGTCATCTTGTGAGTCATCTGCGGCTTGAACTAAGAAACCACCTGTGATCGCCTTCATTGTCTGCTGAGGACCAAAACTCAAATCTGGTAAAAGTAGAACTCGCACTTTAGATTTGGCGCTGAGTATTTCCTTCGCCTCTGGCTCACAGGCTGGTGCCACGACACATTCTAAAAACGTTTGAGTCAGGGCTGTGGCGGTGGGGGCATCTATGGGACGGTTGAGAGCCACAATGCCGCCGAAGGCAGAAACTGAATCAGCAGCAAAAGCCTTGGCGTATGCCTCAGCAAGACTAGTTGCCATGGCAGCGCCACAAGGATTATTGTGCTTGAGAATCACGGCAGCTGGGGTATCTGTGAATTCAGCAATCAGTCGCCGCGCCACTTCTAAATCAACTAAATTGTTATAACTCAGTTCTTTGCCCTGAAGTTTAGTCGCTGCTGCCCAGCCAGTTGGTATCGTTCCTGTTTGATACCAAGCAGCTGGTTGATGTGGATTTTCCCCGTAGCGTAGGGATTGCAGTTGTTGTCCAGCAAGGGCAAATCGTTGAGGTAGGGAATTTGTGGCTTCAGATTCTTCATCTGCAAGGTAGGTGGCGATCGCTTGGTCGTAACTAGCTGTATGCCAAAAGGCAAGCTTTGCCATAGAGCGACGGAACTCTAGCGATGTCTCTCCCCCGCGCTGGCGCAGTTGTTGCAAGTAAGTATCGTATTGTGTAGGTTCGCATAGCACTGCTAGATGAGTATAATTCTTCGCCGCCGCCCGTAGCAGGGCAGGACCGCCAATATCAATCTGCTCAATTGCCTCTGCTAACGTCACTCCTGGTTGGGCAATTGTTTGCTCAAAAGGATAGAGATTGACCACAACTAAATCAATCGGGCGAATTTGGTTATTCTCCAAATCTGCTACATCCATAGGATTGTCTCGACGTGCCAAAATTCCACCGTGGATACGGGGATGGAGCGTTTTGACTCGACCGCCTAAAATCTCAGGATGACCTGTGTAGTCAGCCACTTTGGTGACTGGTAGCCCCGCTGCTTTCAGGGCTTGGGCTGTGCCACCACTGCTGATGAACTCGAACTCAAATTCTTCAAACAGACTACGAGCCAGATCGATTAGCCCACTTTTATTAGATACACTCAGCAGTGCCAGACGCGCCATTGGTTACTTTTTATAGGTCTAGAAGTTGAAAGCCCACTTGCGTAACTCTGTGGGAGTGTCTAAATGTGCAGGTAACGGTTAAATGGTAACAGTAGCAAAGAATATAGTAGAACTTTGCTAAATAGCGTACCATAATTAGCAATGTTTCAGTCATCATCGCTGGGTTAAATAGCTTTCGCCCTCTTTTTTCAATGAGAGAGAAGAGGGCGAAACAGAGCGCTCTTTAAAGAGGGAGTAGAGAATCCCTATCAAAAGATATAGAAATGTGCCAGTTTAGCTTGACTGTCCTCTTAACCTATTATTTCCCTACGCTTTTAGATAGATGAACTGCGCTTCTAGGATGGGTCAATGTTGGTTATAAACCATCATAATCGGAGTTTAAAGCAATGTCAGGTAATGGCAATTCACCCATTAGCAACCTAGAGTATGATTTGCTCACAGTGTTGCAGAACAAAGCTGCAGCGCTTAATGCTTATGAAACTTACATCAAAGACGCACAGACATTAGATTCTCAACCCTGTGTGGAACTGTTCAAGAAGTTGCAAGAAGAAGATAAGCAACATGCCCAAGAAATTCGCCATCACCTCCAGGAAGTGATGCAGAAGGGCAAAATGTAGTATTTCTCGCGTCGTTTTGCGAAACGACGCAGGCTTTCAGGTTTTCTGTCACTTTTATCTAGTGCGGTGAGCAAGCTCAATTAAGGTGGTCTTTACGACCACCCCAAAGCTAATCAATTTCACCAAGAGCTTTGCTCACCTCAGCTGGAGTTTCATATTCCTCATCTGGTAATTGCTCCAAGCTTGATAAAGCATCTTTATCAGCTCCTTGTTGCTTAGCATGCTTAACCAAGTCCTGCTTGCTTGCTGGATAGTCTAAACCTTTTAGGTGCTTCTGTATTTGTATCGGGTTCACTTTAGCCATCTTTCACGCTCCAGTTCAAAAGGGTAAGATTGTTACTTGTGGTAGAATTCCATGCTGCTTTAGCTCAATATAATATTAGGCAACTACCTATACCTCACACCCCTTAGGATATAAATATGTTTTGTAGAACTCTAGTTGCTTTCAGTACTGGGATGGTGGTAATGGGATTAATGTCTGCTATCAATGCAAAGCCAGTCTCTACACCCCATGCGAGAACTGGCAAAGTTACTGTTTCTAGTGACTCTCTGCAAGGGCTTTACGGTAGAGACATTACAGATTACCCAGGGCTCAGTCAAACTTCAGACGAGTTTGGAACCGCTCATCCTGGTTTACCTATTGCCCAAGCTCCACACCATAAAGAGCCCCCTTTATTTCGCAAGATTGGCGAGCAAGTAAAAATTGATACAGGAGACCAACTGGGGACACAAAATACCCCTGAGCCTCTTCGTTTAACACAAGACAATGGCGAGTACAACGAAAACTTCTCAGTACAATATAAGCTCAACAGATAGGGAGTTGTGCTAAAACTGTCCATTTTCTACAGGTTTCGTACTAGAAAGCAACTTTTAGGTCATTAGGGAGAGACTTTGGCAACGGCAAAAGTAGTATGAAACATTTAGTAAATGGTAACAAGAAGAACAAAGTTCTATGCTTCGAAGTGTGGGAATAACACTGGGACTGGATAGTAGCCAGTATTGGATAGCACAGATGACAATCTCTCACGCTACTATAAAAGAAGATGCTGCACTTATCTTCTCAGGATCCCAAGGTTTTTTAGTCTTAATTGCGGGGCTCGTGCTGGCCTTTGCGTTCCAGCTACTGTTGACTAACTTCTTCATTGCCTTAGGCATCTCATATTCATACAATCAATCAGACGCTGATTCTGATAATCAAAGTTCAGGCACCTTGGACAATACGATTAATCAGGTTGGAACAATTGTTGGGCTGAGAACCTTAGGTACCGCCAGCATTACCTTATTTATTGCTTGTTTTCTAGCAGTGAAACTTTGCCCAGTGAATGATGCGGTTGTGGGAGCAGTTCTTGGTCTCTTAATCTGGGCGGCGTACTTCTCTCTACTTGTCTGGGTAAGTGTGGCTACGGTAGGCTCCGTGCTAGGTTCCGTCGTGAACACCGCAACTTCAGGTATGCAAGGGATTTTAGGAACAGCAGCTGTAGCCTTTGGTGCTAAGACTGTAAGCGAACAGGTTGTTTCTACCGCACAAGCAGCTGCCACCACAGTCCGCCGTGAACTTAGTACGTCTGTGGATATTAATAGTAGCCATGTAGCAATTGACAATTACTTAAAGCAACTACGGCTACCAGAAGCAGACATACAAGAAATTCAAGCTGAATTTGAAAAATTAGTTGCTGAACCAGAGATGAAATCTATTGCCAGTAATAACCATCTGCAAAATATCAGTCGTCAAACCTTTGTAGATTTAGTCAGCAGTCGCACAGATTTCCCAAAAGAAGATATCAATCAAGCTTTTGACCAGTTTGAAGTCTTTTGGCAACAAATTTGGGGTAAGCAACAGCAGAAAGACACTAGCAATGGATTGATTAACTATCTTCAGTCTGCCCAACCAGAGGAGCTAAAATCTAGTCAACTAACCACTCAGCTAGAGCAACTCATTGAACAAACTCGTAAGCACCAAGCTCAGCAGCAAGCGGAAGCGACCCAAAAGGTGGCTTCAACTGCGGCTTGGTGGCTGTTTGGCACAGCTACTGCTTCTGCCATAGCCTCAACGCTTGCTGGAGCTATATCCGTAAAGGGTTAAGACCCTCGACAAGTTGAACGCGCGCTGCAGTGTATAGATAGGAGACCATCAAGTAGATTAGAAATAGGTCATCGAAAAGGAGAAGACCGCCAGTGAGGACTAGCGAGACACCGGAGCCGGAAGAATCACTGTCAGAATCCCGTGTAGCACATCGCCCAAGCAAGACTATTCTACCGACTGCCCCACTGCCAGACCACATCGCTCGCAATATCGAGACAATCGTAGCGCTGCAGACACGCAACGAACAAGACGTGCCTCGACACCTACGGTTTGTGGAAGCCGTGACTGCTTTTTTTGGTCGTCCGGCATTCATGTACAGCATCCTGCTCGTGATTGTCTTCTGGATGCTACTCAATGTTTTGCCACGGCGCTTCGGTGTGCGGCAATTCGACACCCCTCCGTTTGCCTGGCTGGAACTTTCGCTCAGCATTGGCGCGTTCATGATGACGACAGGAGTCCTGATTACACAAAACCGACAAGAAAAGCTGGCGGAGCAGCGGGCGCAGCTCAGCTTGCAACTGAACATGCTATCCGAGCAAAAAATCGCCAAACTGATCGCCTTAGTAGAAGAACTGCGCAGCGATCTTCCCGATGTTCTCGACCGACACGACCCCGAGGCCGAGATGATGAAGCAAGCTGCTGACCCACAGGTGGTAATGAATACGTTGGAAGAGACACTAGCAGAAGAGGTGGTAGAACTCCAGAAGCAGGAAACATTGGCTAAAGAGAAATAAACAGGCAACTAATCAGAATAATCGGTTGTGTTGCAAAAACTTGTTGAGAACGGCTACGATGCTGTTGGCGAATGTATTAAAAAGAAGTAAACAAAAATCTTACGGAAGCAAAAAGCCCAAGTTGTCGTTGCTACGTCAACTGTAAGAGCGCTTAGCGCAACAAGCTTCGCTTTCCACTCGGTCGCACGGTCATCCAATTGGTCTTAGCTAGTGCTAAATGCTCCTCAGAAAGTTTGGCACCTGTAAGATTAGCACCGCACAGATTAGTCCCTCGGAGATTGGCGTTCATGAGATACGCATAGCTAAGGTCAGCACCGCGTAAGTCTGCACCCTCTAGATCAGCATGGCTGAGGTAAGCCCTGGATAAGTTTGATTGCTTGAGATTGGCTTGATTGAGACTAGCGTGACTGAAATTGCTATCAAACAGGTTAGCTTTCTGTAAATTTGTTTTGTTCAGTTTAGAGGAATGGAAATTGGTACTCGATAAGTCGGCTTGTTCGAGGTCAAGCAAACTCAGATCTTGTGAAGTAAAGTCACGATTGCCCTTAGCATAGGCGCTCAGTATGGCATCTGTGTCTAATTTTGGGAGCGCCTTAGACTGCCTAGCTGCGGAGCCTTTAGTTTTTAGCATCCCTGATTGAGTTTGTTTAACTGTTAGGGATTGGTGGCTTGTTCCAAAGGAGAAACTGCTTGCTTCTGCTGCTGACTTCGCTCGTCTAGCTCGAATTGCCTCTGCCAATTCGACAAAATGGGGTTTACGGACATCACTTTCAATATTAATGGTGGGGACTTTAATAGAGGATTGGGTCGCCATTCCTCTAGTTAAAGTGCCTGTATAGGGTTCGAGTTCGAGAGCTCTCAAGACTTCGCTTGCAGATTGGTAGCGATGACGAACCGACACTTCTAGCATTTTTCGCACGACTGCTTCAAAGTGATTACTGACATTAACTTCCTGCTGCCAAAGCATTTCACCAGTTAAGGAATTGTAATCTAGATCTTTTGGAGATTTGCCAGTGAGTAGGTAAACACAAGTAACCCCCACCGCATAAATGTCACTAGCGTAGACTGGGCGCATGGCTAGCTGCTCTGGAGGTGCGAATCCAGTCGTGCCAACGGCGTAGGAGGTTAAAGCAGTCTGCTCCAACTGGTTTGTTGCTGTAGCGCTAACTTTATCTTTAACAGCTCCAAAGTCAATGAGAACTAGTCTTTTGTCCTGAGAGCGACGAATTAAGTTGGCGGGTTTGATATCTCGATGAATGACCTGCTGACCGTGGATGTATTCCAGTATCGGTACAATTTCGCTCAAAAACTGCTTGACCCCAACTTCGCTAAACCGACCAGATTGTTTGACTTCCTGCTGTAGTGTCCAACCGTTCACGTATTCTTGAACTAAGTAGAATTGCCCCTCTTGTTCAAAATAGTCCAGCAACCGTGGTACTTGCGGATGATTGCCAACTCTACCTAGGGTTTTAGCTTCTCGCTCAAACAGTTCCCGTGCCATCTGCATCACTTCAGGTGTTTTTACTGATGGGCGCAGTTGTTTAATTACGCAAGTGGGCTCACCAGGCAAGCCTTCGTCCTGGGCGCAAAAGGTGGCTCCAAAGCCACCCTGTGCCAAAGCTTTAATGATGCGATAGCGATCGCGTAACCGATTCAGAGGTCTTTTACAAGACTGACATTGTTTAGCAAAATCTGGGTTCACCGGACGGGAACAAGACGGATTTAAGCAGTAACTCATGTATAGACTCAACTTGCTGCAGCAGGAATAACCACAGCGGCACCTACCTCAATTATTTAGACTAAAAGCGATAAGCACAAAGTCATTTTTGCGGAAACTTTGTTTAAAGTTTTGCCTAATTTCAGTTAATTGTAAGTAAATTCACTGTAGTATAACAACCACCGAAGAGCCAGGGTAACAGGGGGAAAAAAGAAAATACTCTCACACCATGTGGTCACAAGAAAAGCGTGCCGAATTTCATTGGTCTCCCCCCTGCCCCCTGCCCATCTGCCCCCCTGCCTCTTGGTTCACCCATCACTACCCAATCGACATTCTCACCAAGAAGGTGTTGTTATCATGGAGCAGCTAGGTATTAAGATATTCTGGCTGACATCAGAAACAAGTAAAAGCACGTCCCATGCGGATCTCTCTTAACTGGCTGCGGGAACTAGTCGAGTTGAAGCTTACTCCAGAGGAGTTAGCAGAAACACTGACAATGGCTGGCTTCGAGGTAGAAGATATCGAAGACCGCCAAGCCTGGGCAGCGGGTGTAGTTGTGGGGAAAGTTATTCAGTGTGAACCTCACCCCAATGCTGATCGGTTGAACGTTACCCAAGTTGATGTTGGGGCAGAGTCACCGTTAAACATTGTTTGTGGCGCTGCCAACGTGCAAACAGGACTCTATGTACCAGTAGCAACTATAGGAACTTATCTACCCAAGATCGATTTGAAAATTCGCGCCTCTAAGATTAGAGGGATTCCTTCTGAAGGTATGATTTGTTCCCTAGCAGAACTCGGCTTGGCCAAAGAATCAGCCGGAATTCATATCTTTCAGACCCAACCAATGCTAGGTAGTGATGCGCGACCGCTACTGGGTCTAGATGATGTCATTTTAGAGCTGACAGCAACCGCCAATCGCGCTGATGCCTTAAGTATGGTAGGCGTGGCACGGGAAGTTGCAGCTCTGACTGGAGCAGCTTTGACGCTGCCAAAACCAGATGAGATTTCTATCCCCAATGCTGGTTCAGGCATGACGACCCTGAAAGTTTTTGAGCCGCAAGCTTGTCCGGCATACATTGGGACTACAATCTCTCACGTACAAATTGCCCCCTCTCCTGATTGGTTGCAACAGCGTCTACAAGCGGCTGGGGTGCGACCGATTAATAATGCCGTAGATGTCACCAACTACATCTTGTTGGAGTGGGGTCAGCCCCTACATGCCTTCGACCGCGATCGCTTGCAGATGGTTGCTGGGAGTGACACCCTCACAGTCGGCGTGCGCTTTGCTCAATCTCGGGAATCCCTTAAAACACTAGATGGTCAAACACGTCATCTGTCAATCCAAAATCTACTGATTACTGCCAATAATCAACCTGTCGCCATAGCTGGCGTAATGGGGGGTGAGGAAACTGAAGTCCACGACAACACTTCACACCTGTTTTTAGAAGCAGCACTGTTTGATTCCGTCGCAATTCGTCGCTCTGCTCGTAGTCTAGGGTTACGGACAGAAGCATCTGCAAGATACGAGCGCGGGATCAACCAGGCAGAGTTAGAAGTGGCATGCCGCCGCGCCTTGACGCTGCTGGCTCAGTTAACTGGAGGGCATCCTATCAATCAGCAGGTTGCTGATCAGCGATTTGACACGACACCAGCTCTAACTCGTTCAATTGAATTGCGTTTAGACAGAGTTAATCAAGTGTTAGGACCAATAGACTTGGGAGACACAACCGGAGAACTGCAACTGTCAGACATTGAGCCCATTCTGACTGCTCTCGGATGCCAGATGACTCCTGTCAAAGACCAGGAACAGTTGTTCTTGGTGACAGTACCGCCTTATCGTTATCGGGATTTGGAGCGGGAAATTGACTTGATTGAAGAAATTGCGCGGCTCTACGGTTACGATAAGTTCTGTGATACGCTACCTGACAAGACAGAACCAGGTTATCTTTCGGTAGAGCAGCAACTGACGCGCGAACTGCGAGCCGCTTTCCGAGCCGCTGGACTAACGGAATTAATTCATTATTCCTTGGTGAAGTCTGATCAAGAAAGACAAGTCGTGCTGGCAAATCCCTTGTTTACTGAGTACTCAGCCTTGCGAACCGATCTGATCTTAGGGCTGATAGACGCTTTCGAGTACAACCAGTCACAAGGAAACGGCTGCCTTAATGGATTTGAAGTTGGCAGAGTCTTCTGGCAAGAAGAGGAAGGATTACAGGAAAAAGACGTGATCGCTGGCATTTTGGGTGGCGACCCCACTCAAGGCAAATGGCTGCGGGGAGGGCGCGAGCAACCTCTAACCTGGTACGAAGCTAAAGGCGTCTTGGAAAGTGTTTTTCAGCGATTGGGTTTAGCAGTAGAGTATCAGCCTGATCGCCGCGATCTGCGTCTGCATCCAGGACGTACCACCTCCTTGTGGTTACAGGGCAATCGCCTAGGCACCTTTGGGCAACTGCATCCCCAATTGCGGATGGCTAGAGGTTTGCCAGATGCCGTCTACGTCTTCCAAATGGATTTGGATGTGCTTTTAGACTGGCTGGACCAAGATGAAAATCAAACACCTCGATTCCGACCATATTCCACCTACCCAGCTGCTGACCGAGACATTGCTTTCTTCGCCCCTGTTGAAGTTACAGTCGCAGAACTGAAGAGGGCGATCACGCAAGCTGGGGGAGATTTGCTCGAATCTGTGGAGCTATTTGATGAATATCGTGGTGAACATGTCCCAGCCGGGCAACGCAGTCTAGCATTTCGGCTCGTCTATCGGGCCAGTGATCGCACTCTCACCGATGAAGCCGTCGAGTCAGTACACCAGAAAGTGCGAGAATTCTTGGTGGAAAAATTCCGTGTCAATCTGAGGAGTTAAGCGATGCAGAGAAGATGGGGCGCAAATCGAACTCGTGCCATTTGCCGCACCAATGAAGCTTGAACTGCAGACGCGTCCAGCCTGGTGGCAACTGTGGCTTGGCGACAGGTTCATTATCCGCTAGATGGATACCACCGAACCCCAAAACCACAGCTTGCCAAACGCCACCAGCGGCAGCCCCATGAATTCCCTCAGCCGCGTTGCCTCGGACATCTTCCAGATCCACCAATGCCGCCTGCATAAACCGATCGTAAGCTGCCGCTGAAGAGCCCAAGTCTGAGGCTAAGATCGAGTGAATTGCTGGTCCCAGGGACGAACCATAGGTAATATCGGTGCGGGGTGCGTAGTAGTCCCAGTTTTTCTGCAACACCTCCTGGCTGTACGGAAACTCTCCCGCTCCCCGCATCAGATAGAGGAGCATCAACACATCTGGCTGCTTGAGTACTTGCCGCTTGTTAGCTCCGTCGATGCCTAAAAGGGCTTGGATCGAGCGGGTGCGTGGCTCGTAGTCATCCAAGTTAATATCTTCCAAGTTAAAAAATCCCTCGAACTGCTCGATGAGTCTCGTTGCAGGATCGTAGGGAATCCAGAGATTCGTGGCAATGTCTTGCCAGCGCGTTCGCCGCTCCGAGGTCAAGTACAGTTTCTGTTTCAATTCGGCAGCTTGGTCAGCAAACTTACTACTTAGCCAGTCAAATACGAAGATTGCCTTTTCCAGATGCCATTGAACCATCCTGTTGGTAAAGGCATTGTTATTCACGCGCTCGTGGTATTCATCTGCTCCAATCACCTCGCGTATTTCATAGCGTTCTTGCTTAGTGTTCCACTCAACGCGGCTCATCCAGAAGATGGCGGTATCTAGGATAATTTCAGCACCGCAATCCCGCATCCACTCATCGTCGCTAGTCGCTTGCCAGTAATACCAGACAGCGTAGGCGATATCAGAGCTGATGTGAATTTCGCGATCACGGCACCAAATCCGCACTTCTTCGCCATAAGGCTGATTGGGAAGTGCCCAACGGGGCGTCACCTCATCGCCAGTGTCAGCACTTTCCCAAGCAAACATCGCCCCTTTATATCCGTAATAAGCTGCCTTGCGTCGTGCCCCATCGAGCGTCTGGTAGCGGTAAGTTAGCAAGTTGCAGGCGATCTCTGGTTGAGTGAAAGTGAAGAAGGGGAGGATAAAGATTTCAGTATCCCAAAATATATGACCTCGATAACCAAACCCTGAGAGGGTTTTAGCCGGAATACTGACCCTATCATCATGCCGTGATGCAGTGATGAGCAACTGAAAGAGATTGTAGCGGACGGCAAGTTGTGCTTTGGTATCTCCCTCTATCGCGACATCACTTTTTTGCCAAACCTGATCCCATGCCTGCTCGTGGGCAGTTAGCAGCACCGAGTATGAAGGCAATTGAGCGAGTTTTGCTTGAGCTGCTTGGGCTGGAGCCTCTACCTCGCGGGAAGTGAAAACTGTGACGACCTTCTCTAGCGTCACAGTTTTTTCTGCAGCAGCCAAGAATGTTGTAGTTAAGGTAGGATAGCCTGGAACGCTGCTGACTTGCAATAGTGCCTCTGTCCCCGATATTGTCATTCCAGAAGCCATGCCGAGTTCAATACGGGAGGTGCGGGTGCGAACTTGCAACCAGAGCCCTTGGTCAGTCTTGCCCTGGTCTAACCATTCCCAATGGTTGAAACCCTGATTTGCCGGATAGCCGTTGATACTAGCCTGAACTTCGATCAAACTATCGCAATCCACTGGCGTCAACTGGCAGCGTATTCCCAACACATGTTCATCTGCCAAGCTAGCAAAGCGTTGAAAGTGAAGGTCTAGTGTCTTCCCGCTAGGGCTACGCCAACGCACCCTGCGGCTGAGGATGCCCCGCTGCAGGTCAAGTTGTCGTTCGTAGCTTAAAATTTCACCTTGATCAAGGCGGAAGCGGTCGCCATCCGCAGTGATTGTGAATGGCAACCAGTCAGGACAGTTGGCGAGTTCGGTGTACATAATGGGAACGTCGTCATAAACACCCCGGATCAAGGTAGCTGACGATGCACGAGGATAGCCTTCTTCAAAGCTGCCCCGCGTCCCTAAATAACCATTGCCGATTGTGAAGACGGTTTCTCTGGAGTGCAACTGGTCAGGGTCAAACTGGGTTTCGTTCAAGCTCCAGTCTGCGTAGATCAAATGGCGAGAACAACCTGTTGTATCCATTAGTACTGCTTCAGTTGAGGAAAGATGGAAAAACGACGAGAGAGCGATTTGACAGTTGTCAGAATTAGGGCTTCTACCGATGCATATGTTGTTCTAGGATTTTTTCCACTCTAGGTTGATAGATCGAGTAGAACAAAACTTCCAGATAGTGCAGCAGGGCTTCGCGGTTATTCCGAGAAACATAGTTCCAGAAGCCGTAGGTTTTGGCAAGTGATAGCAGCTGCTTGGCGTGTAACTCCCAGTTGTATTGATTGCGAATTCGCGTTACTGCCTGCTCAGAAATATCTTGCCAGAATTGGGGATGGGCATGGCACTGGTTAATAAAGTGCAAAATTTTCTTAGCTGTCCCTTCTAAATCTGTGGGATTGATGTGAAACCCATTTACTCCATCTTGGATAATTTCTGAGGAACCGCCAAATTGAGTCGTGAAAGTTGGCAAGCCGGAGATCATAGCTTCAAGAATAGTCAGTCCGAAGGCTTCAAAGCGGGCAAAGTGGACAAAAATTCCCCTGCAATCTGCAATGACTCTATAGGCTTCACCAAGTTCGAGACGGGTGGGGCGCATTCCCAGCCAGCGGATGTGACCGTGAAGATGATACTTATTAAAAATATCGTAGAATTTTTCGATTTCCCTTGCTTCTTCTTGGTTAGTGGCTTCATCTGAATGTAGCTTACTGACGATCAGGATTAGATTGCAACACTCTTGCAATGCCTGACTTTTGCCAAAGCATTCAGCCAAACCAGTTAGGTTTTTGGTCGAGTCGATGGGAGCAACTGCAAAGATTGGTCGCTTACTTGGGTTATCTAAGTATCCAAAAATGTCAGGGTTTTCGTCGGTAAAGAGCAGATTTTGGACTCGTGTGCGTGCCCCAGGATCTCGGTTTTCTACCTGGGTATAGGGGAAGAAGATGTTTTCATTGACCCCTGGCGGCACCAAGTTGAACTTAGGACTACATAAATCAATGCCGTCAACCACATGATACAGATGAGGCATGGTAAAACATTTATATGACTCGTACTGTCCTACAGTGTCGGGTGTCCCCATAATCTCCTGGTAGGAAGACGTGATAATGAAGTCCGCTGCATTCATGCTGATGAGATCGGCAGTGAATTGCACCGAGAAGTGGTATTGCTCCTCTAACTCCTGCCAGTAGAGGTCGCTGAATGGGTGTTTAGACTTTTCTAGGGAGTGGGCAATGTTGCAATGGGGCACTTTGAGCCGACGTGCGAGGAGAAAGGCAACCAAGTTACCGTCGCTGTGGTTGCCAATGATTAAGTTAGGGTGTCCTCTAAGATGTGCCAGTAGTTGGCTTTCTGCATCAATTGCAAAGGTTTCTAGATAGGGCCAAATCTCAAATTTAGAAATCCAGTTATGAGTAACTTTAGGATTAAATTCTTGGAAAGGAACCCGCAAAATCCAAGCATTTTCGGTATCCTTAACCTTCTCGATGCGCTGGTTACACAACGTCCCTTGGCAATTAGGAATGAGGCGGGTGAGGATGATGACTTGGGGTTGGATGCCGAGGAAGTCGAGACCAGCAAGTTTGATATCTTCCCACAGCTTATTTTCTAGGCAGCGGGCTTGATTGAGGACGTAGACGACTTGACCCGTTGTCTCAGTTCGTCCCAAAACGCCTTCTTGACCTACCCAGCCATGTATAGAAATGAGGACGATGCGAAAAATGGCAGGAATGCGGGCAACAAAGGCTTCTAGGATGGCAGGCTCTGGGGCCTCTATCAGTCGGTTGAAGAGTTCTAGGGTTTCGCACACTCGAGAAGCGGTGTTGCCCCAACCAGGTTCGAAGCCTAATTTTTGGAGTTCACCGTGCAATTCTGCATAGGGTTTGTTTGCTGGTTGCTGACTGACGAATCTAAGAGCTTGCTTGACTTGCTGGAAAAGCTGTGCGCCTGAGTGAATGCGGTCGTTGATTAGCAGAGAAATATCATTGTATTGATGCCAGTGCAAGACCTGGAATAACGCCTCTAACCAGTACTGAGAGTCAGTAAACAGTTTGTCGCACAAGTAACGGTTGAGAAATCCTACACCTTGACCAATATTTCTAGGGTCGTCGATCGCGGGAGCACCTTCGTAAAAGGGGCGGAAGTCAATCTCTAGGATTTGGGGTTGGTAGCGGTTGACCAGGCGATCGCGCAGGTCAAGCAACGCCTGTGAAGTCATTTGCTCCAAGCTAGTTAGGTCTGCTGTTATTCGCCAAATTTCCTGACTTGCAATCCAAGGTCGGACAACAAACCAGATGTTTTCTTCCAAGAGAATTTCATGAGTGTGGTGAATAAACTTGCCTAAGGATGAAGAGTGATAGAAATAGGCTGGCTTTTGGGATTGCTGGCAGTAGCTTGCAAAAACTTGCAGAATATCATTTCTCAGGAAGTATTGTTTATCTGAAGTGCTTAATCTATTAAGTAACTCGCGTAAGGATGTTTTCTCGTCACTGTTTAAAACAGCTTGAAGTAATTGATACATGGTAAATTCCTAAGCCTCAGTTAGGTCATAACCTTATTGTCTCTGCAATAACTCACTTAGCCCAAAGTGACCCCAACGTCCCATCACAATTAAGTAATAAGCACTTAGAAAAAGCTCTTGGAGAGCTTCAAAGGGAATAGTGTTATGTTTCTACATTATGGCTACCGAGCTAGTAAGTAAGCCACCTAAAAAATCCCTATAAGTATAGGAGCAGTAATCATCAATAAGGCGACTATGAAGATTAGACCAGATAAGTTGAGATTTTGGCTAGCTCCAACTGTGTGTTGCTCCCAGTCTTCTTCAAATCGCGCTTGTCGAATCACATCAGAAATTTTTTTTGCATCTCTTACATGGTGCAGTGCCTTTTTTTCTCCATTAGGATATTTCACAATAAAATAAGTCGGAACTTTAATGTAGTCCCCGGTAATGTCAGGGGCATTCACAGCAAACTGTTTTGATTTTTCCTCAATTGTTTGAGATTTGGAGGCAATTCTATCGCCTGGGTTCACCGTCCATCTTATTCCTTTATCCAATTTATGTTTGTCAACGAGTTCTGTGCTAGAATTTGCTGTTCGGTTTTTTTGATTTTTGGTGTAGCCAATCATAAAAAATCCTTCCCACTTCTAATGTTGCCTCTCATCTAAGCAAATGTAACTTCTAGAAACAGATGCTTCGCCAGCTC
Source organism: Chroococcidiopsidaceae cyanobacterium CP_BM_RX_35 (assembly GCA_019242465.1). The sequence continues at coordinate 16,859 of JAFAVL010000673.1, forward strand.
AAAAGGATTGTTGTGTAAAGTTTTTAGCTTACAACCTCAAGTTTTTATCTAAACAAGAAGCTCTCATTTCAAATTGCCTATCTGTAAGTTAATTCTAAAGAATTAGAAAGACAAATTGTTAGCCTGAATCAGGTATTTAAAGAATATTGATAAAACTTAAAAGTGTGGATAGCAATCATACCATCCATTTTCGGCATCATCCAGCACCGTGATACCTATCTCTGTCTCAAGCGATACGTATAACGGTGCCGAACTAATAAAATTCGCTTACAGGTTCAGGGTTTGAGTAAAACCTTGACGCAGTTGTCTTTTTTGTTCTTAAACAACTCGAAGCCCTGCTTCGCCTCTGTTAGGGGTAAGTGGTGCGAGAAAACAGCTGATGGATCAACTTCGCCCTCAATGATGTGACCTAGTAACCGAGGCATATACTTTTGACCATGCATTTGTCCCGTTCTGAGCGTCAAAGCTTTGTTCATCAAAGCACCCATTGGGACCTTATCTATAAAGCCAGCGTAAACACCCATAACTGATAAAGTGCCACCCTTGCGACAAGCCAGCATCATTTGCCGCAGCACATGAGGGCGATCGGTTTCTAACCGTACTGCCTGCTTAGCTTTGTCATACATTCCCTCTGGACCCATGCCATGAGCTTCCATTCCTACAGCATCAATACAAGCATCGGGACCGCGACCACCTGTCATTTCTTTAAGGGCTTCACCCGCATCGACTTCTTCGTAGTTGATTGTTTCCGCTTTCGCAAAGTCCTTAGCTAGTTGCAGGCGGTAGGAAAAGCGGTCGATACCAATCACACGCTCCGCGCCCAGCAGATAAGCACTGCGCATGGCAAATTGTCCCACCGGACCACAACCCCAGACGGCTACGATATCTCCGGGTTGAATATTACATAAATCTGCCCCCATGTAGCCTGTAGGAAAGGCATCACTTATAGGCAGCAGTTTTTCATCAGGGATGTCTTTGGGCACTTTGATCGCGCCAAAATCAGCGAACGGCACGCGCAC
>JAFAVL010000045.1 GCA_019242465.1 Chroococcidiopsidaceae cyanobacterium CP_BM_RX_35
CTGAAGTCTTAAGTGCCATTGCCCAAGTCTTGGAAGAACGAGTCGTGCCAGCAAACCAATGTTTGGTTGTAGAAGGCACCCCTCCTGAAGCCCTCTACATCCTGATCCAAGGTCAGCTAGAGAGCGAAACGACTAGTCAAACAGGCTCAGTTACACTAAGTAGCTTCCTACCAGGAGCGGTGATCCATTTACAGGAACTGCTGTTGGAACAGCCAGCCCAGCAAACTGTGAGGACTTTGAGCGAATGTCACCTCTGGGCTGTTACTGCCACTCAATTTCAGCAACTGCTAGACCAATATCCAGAAATTGCTCAGACGCTCTCTCGGCAACTATCCCAGGAACTGGCTCAGGTTGCTTCACAACTAGCCTACGAGCAAGAGCGCCAAACTGCTCTACGTCCCTACCTTGTTCCTAAAGCTAAACGTGGCGTAGTAGGGAAAAGCCGCTATGCCGTGCGGCTACGCCAACAAATTAAACAAGCGGCACAAGATCGACGACCAGTCCTTATCTTCGGCGAACCAGGACTAGAAAAAGACAACGCAGCAGCTCTAATTCACTTTGGTTCTCAGCAGCGGCGAGAACCAATGATTCAAGTCCTCTGTGGTCTATTGCAGGCAAGTGGGGTAGATCTGTTTGGTCGTGGAGGTGGCAAGCCAGGACTGCTGCAATGGCTGGGTGAAGGCACCATAGTGTTCAACAATATCCAAGATCTACCCGCTGAACTGGTGCCCAAAATCGCTCAACTGCTGGAGACAGGTACCTACACTCCAGTTAGCCGTCCAGGAGAGTCGCTGTCTCTCTCCCATCCTTGCAATGCCCGCATCATATTGATTGCTGAAAAACACCTGCCTGCGATTGAGCGGTTGGTCGAGCATTTGATCAAAGTTCCACCGCTACGGGTGCGCAAAGCCGATATCAAAGCCCAAGTGGAATACTACGCCAGTCTGTATTGCCAGACTAAACACTTGCCGAAACCAAGAGTGACCCCAGAAGCCCTAAGGCGTTTGCAAGAATATGATTTTCCTGGCAATCTCAGGGAGTTGCAAAGCCTGGTAGAGCGTGCTGTTGTGCAATCTTCAGGAGCAGCAGAGCTAACGGAAGAAGTATTTTGGTCAACGCGAGGTAAAGCCAAGCGGTTTCGCTTCAACCTGCTTAATGCCTATCCTGGCTTGCGGCGGTTTCTACGTAGTCCTTGGTGGCCTGATCGGATCAATTATGGTTTCACATTAGTTGCTTTCGCCATAGTTGTGGTGCTTTTATTTGTTGGTCCTCAACACCGTACAGAGAACGTAGCCTTAAACCTGTTCTGGGCTTGGTGGTGGCCTTTAGTACTATTGGGTTTTCCTTTTGTTGGTCGTCTCTGGTGTGCTGTCTGTCCATTTATGATTTATGGGGAGTTGACCCAAAAGCTGTCTCTGTGGCTTTGGCCGCGACAACTACAGCGTTGGCCCCGTGAGCAGGCTGAGAAATGGGGAGGGTGGTTTCTCTTTGGGTTGTTTGCTTTAATTTTTTTGTGGGAAGAACTCTGGAATCTAGAAGATACTGCTTATCTTTCTTCCTGCCTGCTCCTGTTGATTACTGCTGGAGCTATGATTTTCTCGAGCTTATTTGAGCGGCGTTTTTGGTGTCGCTATCTGTGCCCAATTGGCGGGATGAATGGACTATTCGCCAAGCTGTCGATGATCGAACTCCGGGCACAGCAAGGAACCTGTTCAGCAGAATGCACTACCTACCAGTGCTACAAAGGCGGTCCAAAAAAGGGAGAGGGCTTGGAGACAGGCGGCTGCCCTGTGTACTCTCACCCAGCTCAGATGCAAGATAATCGGGACTGTGTTTTATGCATGACATGCCTTAAAGCTTGCCCTCACCGTTCTGTTGAGTTAAATTTGCGCCCCCCTGGAATTGAACTATGGACGACTCATATTCCCCGGACTTACGAAGTCGCCCTTTTGCTTTTGCTACTAGGTGGCATATTTGTACACCGTTTACCAGAGCTGCAAGCCTGGTTGGGGTTAAACTTTGAGCTGAGCGAGTTCTGGGTGCATTTGGGAGTTGCGATCGCCGCCCTAGCCCTTCCAGGGTTAGTGCCTTTTGCCGCCTACGGTTTGATTCGACTTTTGCCGCATTCCCTGAAGCCTCGACCTTTTATTGAGCTAGCTTATGGCTACTTGCCACTCGTTTTAGGTGGTAGCTTGGCTCACTATCTGCGCTTGGGATTAGGAGAAGCTGGACGTATCCTGCCAGTGACTTGGGCAACCTTTGGCTACAGCGCTGAGAGACTGCCACTGTTAATTGCCCATCCGGCTGTAATTGCTTTCTTACAGGGAACAACACTAATTGCAGGAGTCCTGTTGACAGTGATATTGACCCAAAAAATCGCCCGTCAACCGCTCCGGCTGCTACTGCCACAACATTGTGGGGCGATCGCGCTCTTCGCTAGTCTTTGGTCAATTATTGTTGGTGGATAACAATTTAAAGGTTTCTCTACTCTGTACGCTCTAAGCCTGGCTCTACAAACAAGATCGTGTTCTGACGAATCGATTTCCGCTTGCAATGTCGCCAAAACACTCGCCATATTCCCCGTCTTCCTTGGCTAGCCGTAATAACTGGGTTCGTTACCAGGCTTCCATTTAATGTTGCAACCAACACTAGGCTTCTGCTCTGAATTGACAGACTGATCTGCCAACACTGCGTCAATTGCTGCTCGTAAATCCTTCCCAGTGACTGGCTTGCCATTACTCGGACGGCTATCATCCAACTGCCCGCGATAGACGAGTCGTCGGTCAGCATCGAAGACAAAGAAATCCGGTGTACAAGCAGCTGTGTAAGCCTTTGCTGTCTCCTGGCTTTCGTCGTAGCACACAGGAAACGTCAACCCCAGCTCAACCGCCATCGCCTTTAACTGCTCTGGTGCATCATCGGGATACTTACTGCTGTCATTTGCACTAATAGCAACAATTCCCACGTCACGGTAATGGTAATCTTTTCCAAGTTGTGCCAGTTCTTGTTGCACATGTTTCACAAATGGACAATGGCGGCAGAGAAATATCACCAGGAGTACTTTTTTCCCTGTAAAGCTCTTTAGAGAAATCATTTTGCCAGGAGATGTAGTGTCTGGCAGAGAGAAATCTGGCGCTTGAGTCGCTAGCGGCAACATAGTTGAAGCAGTCATAGCCATAGTCTTTAGACTCCTTACCCTTGCAATGTAAAGCGGTTTGATATCGCCTGTAGCTCTAAGATGATAAAATCTACTTCAATTTTATCGATGAACCGTAGCTTTTAAGCACTCAAGATGAACGGGACAGCCGAAACCCTACCATTATTAGCCATGCTTGCTGGTTTGGATAGCTGTGTTTTTTCCTACAGCAGGTTCATCCTATTCATTCACGAACTTAGTTTATTCTGTTGCATTAATAGCTCAATCTCTGCAATCGGCAGCAACAATGTGGCTTCAATTTCATCTCGGACAGAGCGACTAACACAAGTCATGCTATTTAGGCAAGCTACGAGTAACTGATTAGCATCGTAGTATTGAAGCAGTATTTCCTTTTGTTGCTCATTGTACTGCCAGTTGAAACCGCAATGGCGATACTTAACTATTACGGTTCGTAACTGCTCAGTCCAAACTTGCCCCTGTGATCGCCACCAAGCCATAATGCTTTCTCTAGATTGATGTGTGTGGGGCAATTGTTCTTTCAGTTGTTGTAAAGATTGTTCTAACTTTGGCTCAAGCACACGGGCATGAGTTATGGCTCGTTCCAGAACACACTCAGCAACACGAGGAGGGTTAACCACACGGTCAAGGACACAGTTAAGACCAAGGGCACGGTCAAGAGAGAGGTCAAGAGCTAAGGGACGGGCTAGGTTGCAAGTGAGGTCAACGTCAAGAGTACGCGCCAAATCAAAGGTGCCCCCAACTACCGCAAGGGTGCGGACAAAAGCCAAGTCAAGATAAAAAGCTCGCACAACTGCTGGTTTATAGGGCACATTGAGATTTTGGGACTTCTGGCTCAACCAAGTGAGCAACTGCTGTAACTGTTCGTCTGTAGCTATAAGATCATCAATCTGTTGCTTCATCAACCGCAATAGAGAATCTGCACTGAGCAAAATCTCGACATGCGACCAAAAAACCTGGAACAATTTTTCATCAAATTTGCAACTGCTCACAATGATCTTGTATAACTGCGTCGAAGCGTTAACAGAACTCACAACTCAAGCTTTCCTACCCCACATAACACAGTTTTAGCTGCTGGCAAGGGGTAATCATAGGCTCTAGCGAAAGAAATATTACAGCTCAAACACACCATCAGCTATAGTTTTTTGCAAAAATCAATTTTTTCTACCTGTCTTTAAATACTTATCACCCTTTTCCTTGCCATTTGTGCAAAAAACGGTACTTCCCCACACCCCGTTCTTAGTCTCTACCCCGGAGCGCTTTATCTAGATTCCATGCTGCGCTGATCAACGCTAGATGCGTAAAAGCTTGAGGGAAATTCCCTAATGCCTCGCCACTCCGACCCGTCTGCTCTGCATAAAGTCCCAGATGGTTAGCATGACCCACCATCTCTTCAAACATGAGTCGGGCTGCATCGAGTCGGTCGTTACCACCATCTACTTCTCCAGCGCGGGTTAGTGCCTCAACCAGCCAAAATGTGCAGAGATTGAAGGTACCTTCAGATCCTTTCAGACCATCTGGTGCTCGTTCCACGTTATAGCGGTACACTAGGCTATCGGTAACCAGTCCGCCTGACTCTGGAGATTGATTAATAGCATCCAAAGTTGCCAACATACGAGGATCAACCGGGGACATG
>JAFAVL010000084.1 GCA_019242465.1 Chroococcidiopsidaceae cyanobacterium CP_BM_RX_35
CTTAAACCTGCCCAACTAGCCGCAGGTTTTGTGCTGCTGTGCATCGCTTATCCTCGCTCCGACTGCCACTTGCAGGTAGGTAGGGAATGCCAAGCTCCCCTTTATATTAATCCCTTCAAAGGGTCTGAGAGCTTGCTCCCTAAAGCAATCAAGGTTCAGGAAGCTATTTAGACACCGAAATCGTCAAGTGAGAGGAATAAAGCGGGTGATAAAGAAACAAAAGATATCGCTTAAGGCAGATCAATTTACAGAATCCGTCATTCGAGAAATGACGCGAGTGGCACTGCGTCATGGTGCTGTGAATCTAGCTCAAGGTTTTCCAGATTTTCCTTGTCCCCCTGAGCTGAAAAGGGCAGCATGTGAGGCAATCCAAGCAGACATCAATCAATACGCCATCACTTGGGGAGATCGCCTGTTTCGGGAAGCGATCGCCAAGAAGACAAGCTGGTATTTAAACTGGGATATTGACCCAGAAACGCAGATCACTGTCACCTGTGGAGCAACAGAGGCAATGGCTGCAACGATGCTAGCCACAGTCAACCCTGGCGAAGAAGTCATTGTCTTTGAACCCTATTACGAAAACTATGGTCCAGATGCAGTTTTAGCCAATGCAATTCCACGCTATGTGGCACTGCATCCCCCTGACTGGACTTTCGATGTCGCTGATTTACGTCAAGCTTTTAACTCAAATACCAAGGCCATTATTATCAATACCCCCCACAATCCGACGGGTAAAGTATTTACACGCAACGAGTTGGCTGTGATTGCTGAACTTTGCCAGAAATGGGACGTGCTAGCTTTCACGGATGAGATTTATGAACACATTCTGTATGACGGTGCAAAACATGTTGCTCTAGCAACACTACCAGGTATGGCAGAGCGGACAGTCACGATTAATGGTCTTTCCAAGACATACAGTGTAACGGGATGGCGAGTTGGCTACATCCTAGCCAGCGCAGAATTAACGGCGGCAATTCGCAAAGTGCATGACTTTCTCACCGTTGGCGCTCCAGCACCACTTCAACGAGCGGGTGTTGCTGCCATGCAAATGCCGCTTACCTATTATGAAGAACTAGCTACGCTTTACCACGAGAGACGAAATCTCATCATTCAGGCTTTAGATGCAGCTGGGATTCAGTATTTTCTCCCTAGTGGGGCTTACTACGTATTTGCAGATATCTCCAGGTTTGGTTACCCAAACGATGTTGAATTCACGCAACATCTCATGCAAAATATTGGTGTCGCTGTGGTTCCTGGCTCTAGCTTTTTCTGTCGTCCAGAAGATGGGCATCAGTTCATCCGCTTCTGTTTTAGTAAAACAACCCAAACCCTTGAGGCTGCTAGGGAGCGGTTGCTCAGGCTCCAAGCAACACAACGCCTCCCTGATCCAGTGATAGGAGAAAGGCGCTGACTTTTAGCATAGTTGACTGGCAAACCTGAAAGAGCTTGCCTTTTTAAGTTGTTTATGTAATGATACGCTTTATCCAATAAATACACTATTCCTATCGGCTTTTTGTTGATTAGCTCAAAACCTGAGTGATTATCTACCAAAGCAGCGCACAACGTACCTAGAAAGAGTTCTTCAGTTCTAGTAGCTGTAGATCTTTCTGTATTGTGCTGATGCTGTATTGGTGGAATACGAAGATACCGCTTGGAAGTTATGGAAAAAAGATCATGCCGAGACGTGACACCAGAAGCAGATTTAGTTTATTTAGAAAAATCCGCCTTTCAGAGTGGTTAATCACTGTTGCTTTGGTATTTTGCCTGGTAGTTGTGGGAAGTTGCAGCCGTTCTGAACCAAGTCAAATTACAGCGATTCGGCTAGATTATGCTTATTACAACCCTGTCAGCCTTGTTTTGAAAGATCAAGGCTGGCTGGAATCAGAGCTTGCTAAAGATCAAATTAAGGTTGAATGGGTTCTAAGTTTAGGTAGTAATAAAGCCCTACAGTTTCTCAACAGTAGTAGCATTGACTTCGGCTCCACAGCAGGTGCTGCGGCACTAATTGGCAGAGCAAACGGTAACCCGATTAAATCAATCTACGTCTACTCCAAACCAGAATGGACAGCGTTAGTTACCAGAGCAGATTCAAAAATTACAAAAGTAGCAGATTTAAAAGGAAAACGTGTTGCAGCTACGAGAGGAACTGATCCCTACATCTTTTTATTAAGAGCTTTGGAGCGGTCTGGTTTAGGTGAAAGAGATATTCAACTAATTCAACTACAGCATCCAGAAGGTAAGATAGCTTTAGAGAGAGGAGAAGTTGATGCCTGGGCAGGCTTAGATCCTTACATGGCTCAGACAGAAATTGAAAAAAGCTCTCGTCTATTCTTTCGCGATAAAAGCCTCAATAGCTACGGCATTTTGAACGTGCGGGAAGACTTTGCCAAACAGCACCCAGATTATGTCAAACGAGTACTAGAAGTTTATGAACAGGCAAGGCAGTGGTCTGTAGCTCATCCTGCTGAATTGAAGCAAATATTAGTACAGAAGGCAAAATTGACAGATGCAGTTGCAGCAAAGCAGCTAGAACGTACTGATCTCTCAAATCCAATCATTGGTCGAGAACAAGAAACAACTATCGAAGCATCTGGAAACGTATTAATCAAAAGTGGTGTCATTAAACAATCAACTAACATTTCACAAGTTGTTGGTGAGCTAATTGATCCACAGTTTGCCGAGAAAGTTGCTAAGAAATAGATTTTCTATGAACAGTCATCCGAAAATTTTTAAGCTGAATTCAGCAGAGCGAAGTTTGCGATCACTAGGTACACAAAAACACCGCCGCCTTCATACAAAATCTAGATTTGTCTGGCTAAGGGGGCTAATTCTACCAACACTATTACTGATTTTATGGGAAATTTTAGTCAGATTAGGGATATTTCCAGCAAATCTGTTACCTGCCCCTTCAACCGTAGTTTCTACCTTGATAGACTTAGCTATTAGTGGAGAATTATTTCGTCATATTGGTGTAACTCTATATAGAGTTTTCCTGGGATTTTTTATTGGCAGTATCCTTGCAACAATTTTAGGGTCTTTGACAGGGTACTCCCGCTTGCTCCATCAACTGTTAGACCCTTTGCTACAGGCATTGCGAAACATTCCATCACTGGCTTGGGTGCCGTTGTTTATCTTGTGGATGGGAATTTATGAAACCTCAAAAATTACACTGATTGCGGTGGGAGTTTTTTTCCCAGTTTATTTGAGTCTCATGAGCGCAATTCAAGGGGTAGACCGCAAGTTAGTAGAGGTAGGAAAAATTTACAGACTCAATGGGTTTCAACTTATCCGTCGCGTGTTTTTACCTGCTACCCTACCTGAGTACATTGTGGGTTTGCGTAGTGGTTTAGGGTTAGGCTGGATGTTTGTAGTTGCTGCCGAAATTATCGGAGCAAATCAAGGATTAGGATTTTTGCTAACCGATGGTGAAACGACTGGGAGACCAGATATTGTGATTGCTAGCATCTTGCTATTCGCTATTCTCGGTAAACTATCGGATTTAGGAGTAGTAGTGATTGGTAAGCGTTTATTGAAGTGGCAAGATACCTATGCAGCACGCTGATTGTAAGGAAGCATGGATGTTAAAGATAAATAGTGTAAGTAAACGATTTGACAATGGATTTACTGCTCTAGAGTCAATTGATCTACAAGTATATCCAGGTGAAATTATTAGCATTGTCGGGACAAGTGGTTGTGGTAAAAGTACATTGCTTCGCATTATTTCTGGACTAGATTTTCCGACTTTGGGAAGTGTACATATTTATGATCAACCCATAACAGCACCCCACCCAGAAATCGGCATCATTTTTCAAGAACCTCGACTGATGCCCTGGTTGAAAGTCTGGGAGAATGTGCAGTTTGGATTACATAATCAATCTAAAGCTGAGAGGCATCAAGCTACACAAGAGGCGCTTGCCAAAGTCGGTTTAACAGAATTTTCTCAACTACTTCCACGCGAGCTTTCTGGCGGTATGGCACAACGGGTAGCGATTGCCCGTGCCTTGGTGGCAAAACCATCTATCCTCTTACTAGATGAGCCGTTTAGTGCATTGGATGCCTTTACGCGTCTAAAAATGCAGGAACATTTACTGAAGATTTGGGAGTACGATTATCCAACTATGATTCTTGTTACTCATGACATAGAAGAGGCTCTAGTGTTAAGCGATCGTACGATCGTCATGCGAGGAAATCCTGGTTACATTCATCAAGAACTCACACTTAACCTTCCTCGTCCACGTAGAAGAACAGACACAAGCTTTCAACACTGGAGAGAGCTGCTGTTAAATGAACTGGAATCATCTGATCCTGAGATATCACTTACTAAAGTATGAGAAAGCTAGAAATAAAACGAGTAATCAACTTGATTAAAATATTTTAAAAGAATTTTTAAACAAGCAATTATGCAATCGCTAGAGATTTAGCAATCAAAAGACTGCATTAATTAGCAATCTACGTATCTATTTGGTGTGAGTGAAAACCATGTCGCAACTCTTCTGGAGTACTCTAAAACTAAGTTCGCTGTTTCTAGTTGCTACTTTGTTAATGACAAGCCGTGCTTTGGCAGAGTCAACGACTTCCTCTCGTGAGATAGTGCCATTTACCACTGCTACTGCCATCAAGCCACGCCACAGTATCATCCCAGTGGTTAGCACTACCCATCTGTTAGCTCAGAGCGCTCCCAGCAGCGAACTAGAACAAATTAACCAGTACAACCAAGCTCCCTCAGCCAGCCCCGCCAACGCCCAGTTACAACAAATTGACCAGTATAGCCAAGCACCAACAACACCAGTCGCACAAGTGACATCCGTCTCCCAGTTATCAGATGTGCAGCCGACTGACTGGGCTTTCCAGGCTTTACAGTCCTTAGTCGAGCGTTATGGTTGTATTGCTGGTTATCCAGATGGCACCTATCGCGGTAACCGGGCTCTCACTCGCTATGAATTTGCGGCTGGATTGAATGCTTGTTTAGATCGGGTGAACGAACTGATTGCAGCAGGCACCTCTAACCTTGTTAGAAAAGAAGACTTAGCTACTCTGCAGCGCTTGCAAGAAGAATTTGCGGCAGAACTTGCTACCCTGCGCGGTCGAGTCGATTCCTTAGAAGCACGCACGGCTGAACTGGAAGCAAATCAATTTTCCACCACCACCAAGCTAGCTGGAGAAGCCATTCTAGCGGCTAATGGTGTCGGTAACTCGAATGGCGGTAGCCGAGCAGTGGTTTCGGGCAGACGTCGCGGCTCAGCTGGCAAGATTACAGATAACGCAACATTTAGCGACCGGGTGCGGTTAGTTCTAAATACTAGTTTCACAGGTCAAGACCTGTTGAGAACTCGCTTGAATGCTCGGAACACAACTCCTTTTAATGTGGGTGTAACGGGGACAAACGAAACCCGTCTTGGATTTGATGGGGACGAAGGTAACACTATCGCCGTCGATCAGCTGTTCTATCGTTTTCCTCTGTTTAATAACGCCATTGTCCAAATTGATGCTGCTAACGTAGAGTTAGGCGAAAGGGGATTTTCCACCTTTAGCCCCTTTGAAAGTAGTGGACTGGGTTCCATTTCTCGCTACGGGCGATTCAGTCCCATCTACCGGGTAGGTAACTCTACCACGAATGTGACTAATTCTGTGCTCGGCTCTGGGGGTGCTGGGGCAAGTATTCACCTCAATCCCCAAGGGATTATTGGTTT
>JAFAVL010000331.1 GCA_019242465.1 Chroococcidiopsidaceae cyanobacterium CP_BM_RX_35
GTGCGGGTGCAAGGGATCGGTCTGGGAAAGCTCGAAGAGCCAGTTGATATGTTGAATGCTGGAAACTCTGGTACCACAATGCGCCTAATGCTAGGGCTTTTAGCCTCACATCCAGAGCGCTTGTTTATTGTGACAGGTGACAGTTCCTTGCGCTCGCGCCCCATGTCCCGTGTTGTCAAACCTCTACAACAAATGGGTGCCCAGATATGGGGACGCCAAGGCGGGTCGCTAGCACCACTGGCGATTCAAGGACAGATGTTAAAACCCATCCACTATCACTCCCCAATTGCCTCAGCTCAAGTCAAGTCCTGTATCCTGCTAGCAGCGCTGATGGCTGAAGGACAAACGACTGTCACTGAACCTGCACTCTCGCGTGACCATAGCGAACGAATGCTTAAGGCATTTGGAGCAGAACTGAGCTTAGAGCCTGAAACGTACAGCGTTACTATTACTGGTCCGGCTCAGCTTTCTGGGCAAAAGGTGGTTGTACCTGGGGATATCAGCTCAGCTGCTTTCTGGTTAGTGGCCGGGGCAATTGTGCCAGGTTCAGAGCTACTGATTGAAAACGTGGGCATCAATCCAACTCGCACTGGCGTTCTACAAGCCTTATCGATGATGGGAGCAGATATCCAACTCGAAAATCAACGAGATGTCACTGGTGAATCTGTGGCTGATTTGCGCGTACGTTCTGGTTCGCTCAAGGGTTGCACCATTGCTGGAGACTTGATCCCTCAATTAATCGATGAGATTCCAATTCTGACAGTAGCGGCTGTTTTTGCTCAAGGCAAGACGGTGATTCGCGACGCGGCTGAGTTACGTGTGAAAGAGAGCGATCGCATTACTGTCATGGCAACCCAGTTAAATCGTATGGGAGCTAAGGTGACAGAGTTACCTGATGGTCTAGAAATTACTGGCGGTACAGCCCTCTGTGGCACCAACGTCGATAGCCATACAGATCATCGGATCGCGATGAGTCTGGCGATCGCTGCTCTGAACGCCACTGGCACTACCACCATCCACGGAGCCGAAGCTGCTGCGATCTCCTATCCAGACTTCATTACCACTCTACAACGAGTCTGCGGCTAGGATATAGTTACCTTGATTCCATCCCCCACTACGAGGTCTTGCTACTGCCTGCCGTCACAGTGGGGGAATCCTAGCTTGAATTGTTAATTCTGATGTTTGACAAAAATAACCAGCGCCCGGATACTGACAACTGGTGGGTTGAAGGTCTGAAAACGATTGTTATCAGCTTACTTCTAGCTTTTGGAATTCGTACCTTTGTAGCCGAGGCACGTTATATTCCTTCCGGTTCAATGGAGCCGACGCTCCTGATTAATGACCGCCTAATTGTAGACAAGATCAGCTATGACTTCGAAGCACCCCATCGGGGTGACGTTGTCGTTTTTAATCCCACGGAGACGCTACAGAATGAGGGCTTCCACGACGCTTTTATCAAGCGCATTGTTGGATTGCCCGGAGACAAGGTTGAGGTTAAGGGTGGACGAGTGTACGTCAATGATTGCCCTTTAAAAGAACCATACATTGCCGCAAAACCTGACTACCACTTTGGTCCAGTGACTGTCACTCCTGATTCTTATCTAGTGCTGGGAGATAATCGGAATAATAGCTACGACAGCCATTACTGGGGTTTTGTCCCTCGTCATAACATTATTGGTCGAGCAGTCATCCGTTTCTGGCCGCTGACTCGGGTTGGTGAGCTGAATCAACATCCAGTTTTTATGTGTTCGTATCCACCAAAGCAATAAGCTGTCTGGCGAAACTCCATCATCAAATTACTTATATCCCCAATGCCTAATCGGAATGAACAGCCGCCAAGATACGAACTTGTCTGGTTTGATAGTCTTAAGCTCGCTGGAATGAGCTTATTTCTAGCTCTGGGGATTCGCACTTTTGCCGCAGGAGCCTATTTTATTCCCTCAGGCTCAATGAAGCCAACAATCCAAATTGACGATCGCTTAATAGTCAACAAGCTCAGCTATAACTTTGCTAATCCGCGGCGGGGCGATATTGTGGTATTCAACCCGCCTGAGGTGGTACTGAAGGAAGAAAAAGCAGCCTTCGATCCCTTTATCAAGCGAGTCATTGGATTGCCTGGAGACAAGGTTGAAGTCAAGGACGGACAGGTATATGTCAACAATTGTCTGCTACGAGAGAACTACATTGCCGCTAAACCAGATTACGCTTATGGTCCAGTGACAATACCAGTTAATTCCTACCTGGTGCTGGGTGATAATCGTAATAATAGCTACGATGGTCACTACTGGGGCTTCATTCCTCGCGATCGCATCATTGGTAAGGCAATCTACCGTTTTTGGCCTCTAGAGCGGATGGGAGAACTGACTCAACATCCGATTTCTGTTTGTTCCCAGTTAAAGCATAGTTAGCTAGTTGGCTCTTCCCCTTAACATTCTTTAACATGTGTTATACTGTATAAAGCGTAGTCGTTATGAGTTCATTTAACATTCATGACAAATCCAAATGTAGAGAACCTAGTCATTATCGGCTCTGGTCCGTCTGGGTACACTGCTGCGATTTACGCGGCACGGGCCAACCTAAAACCTGTTGTATTTGAAGGCTTTCAAGCCGGAGGGTTGCCTGGTGGACAACTCATGACCACAACTGAGGTTGAGAACTTCCCTGGCTTTCCCCAAGGGATCACTGGACCAGAGTTGATGGATAAGATGAAGGCTCAGGCAGAGCGCTGGGGAGCGGAACTATACACCGAGGACGTGATTGAGGTTGATCTGAGCCAGCGTCCTTTCCTGATCCGCTCTGACGAGCGGGAGGTTAAAGCCAATAGCATTGTGATTGCGACTGGGGCTACAGCAAAACGGTTAGGTCTACCTTGTGAGCCTCAGTTCTGGAGTCGGGGGATCTCTGCTTGTGCAATTTGTGATGGTGCCACTCCTATCTTCCACAGGGCACCACTAGCCGTGGTTGGCGGGGGTGACTCGGCAGCGGAAGAATCTATTTACCTCACCAAGTATGGCTCTCAGGTAAATATGCTGGTGCGAGGGGAGAAGATGCGGGCGAGTAAAGCTATGCAAGACCGCGTTTTGAATAACCCTAAGATTAAGGTCCACTGGAACACAGAACCTGTCGATATCTTTGGCGACGACCAGCATATGGAAGGGGTAAAAATCCGCAATACCAAGACAGGTGAAGAGAGCGAACTGCACGTTAAGGGTCTATTTTATGCCATTGGTCATTCGCCAAATACCTCTCTATTTGAGGGGCAACTGGAACTAGATGACGTAGGATACATTATCACCAAACCTAATTCTGTCGAAACCAGTGTTGAGGGCGTTTATGCTGCTGGGGATGTACAGGATCATGAATATCGTCAAGCCATCACAGCTGCTGGTACTGGGTGTATGGCAGCGATGTTGGCAGAGCGGTGGCTGTCGGTGCAGGATCTAATTCAGGAATTCCATCAAGCGCATGAAACTCCAAATAACGAACTAGAGCACGAGCCAGCCCAAAAGCAAACAGAAGCACACTCAGATGCAGAGTTCGATCTGAATGCAACTCGCCACGAGGGTGGATATGCGTTGCGGAAGCTGTTCCATGAAAGTGATCGCCCCCTTTTAGTCAAATATGTTGCTCCAGGGTGCGGTCCCTGTCACACACTCAAGCCGATTTTGAATAAAGTAGTAGATGAATTTGATGGCAAGATCCACTTTGTTGAGATTGATATCCAAAAAGATCGAGAAATTGCCGAACAAGGTCATGTATCCGGCACACCTACAGTTCAGTTCTTCAAAAACCAAGAACTGTTGACCGAACTCAAAGGTATCAAGCCCAAGAGCCAATACCGTGAGTTGATTGAAAGCAATCTTTAGACAGTACTAAGGACGCAGAACGTGAGGGAGAGCAGTTGGGGCTAGGTCTCCTCGCCCCGATGCTCTTCAAATAGTAATTGGTTAATTTTCTATGTGCTGTACTGCAAAAGCTCATGCATAAAAACTAAAATTTTTTCTCCAGGATATTTCTTTCCAAGCTTCTTATCTGGAACATCTAACTTAATTTCAGGGTTAACGATAATCAAAGGAATAGAAACAGCAACTTCTCTGGTTAGACCAATAGGAGCACCTAAATTTCTACTCCATACTTCTGCTTGTTTCTCCAATGATGCAACTACCTCATTAACAGTAATTCTGTCTCTAGATTCAATAGCATCCCTTAAAATATTTACTTCTCTTCTAAAGTTCTTGGCTTTATCACTATTTCTTAAGTCAACGCAGACTCTTATTAAATCTTTCCAAGAATTATCAGTTTTATTTAATAAATATTGCGTTAGGATTGGATATCTAAAAGTGATTCCTTCTCCCAACCAATCTTCTTGTTTTTTAATATAGCTTTCTCTCACTTTTGTATCAAACATTCCCACAATACTTGCTGGACTTGGAATGTTTGTTTTGATTCTTGTCTTATAAAAGTCATTATAATGATGCCCTTTGCTGGGGTGTAAGAGCAAATCAGTATTCAGTGATAACTGTAAAGCTTGGTAATAAAAAGTTCTTAAAATATTTATCAAAGCAGCACTTGACTCAGGGGTAAACTCGCCCATTATAGCTTTCAGAGAATTGGCAATCTCACGTAGATAGTCTGGTAGGTACTCCTCAATATCTTCCCACCTCCATACAGAGCGACTCAAACATTTATCAAGATCCTCGACTTCCTCCATTAGAGAACGATTGATTTCAAGTAGACTTGTGAGTTCTGTAGTGTAACTATTGCCTTTAATTGTCTGATAAAATGCTTGAATCGAGGCATAATACTTTTTCTCTTCAGAATTACTAACCTTAACAAGTTCACAAAATTCTTCAAATACTTCAATTTCTGGAACTCTTATTTTGCTGCGCTCGAATGAAGATCCATCTATTAATAAGTTATCGTATAAAACCATAGCTTCCAGTGTATTCTCAAAACCTATCCACACAGAGCGATATGGTACATTCCGTATAGCACTATTAAGAATAGAGGGAGTTTGAAAGTCATCTCCATATCCCTTATAGCCTCCAGTAACTAAAGCGAAAGATAAAAGAGAAGAGGTGTCTATAATAACATCAACCATGTGGTTGTCCTCAGTAAGAGCTATTTATCAATATTGTCTGCTAGTTAGTGTTCACAGGCAAATAGCCACAACGCTGTTGTTGGTAGACATTGAATGCTATGAAGTTATCTTTGAGTAATGCTAACCATCGGTTTATCGTGTCCTCGCGAAACGAATTTGGGTCTCCGTTACTACAATATAGCTATCTGGTAGCTGTTCAAAATACATTTCCAACATATCCTGTAAAATCTTTATTTTGCTGCCCCATCGCTCATCCTGAAGACGCAGAAGAATAATACCTCGATGAGGATACTGTTCCCGGTAAACCTTCTCACCGAAGTCTTTGTCATTAGTAATCAAAATCCAGTTCTCATCAAAGGCCTTTTGGATAATTACCTCATCATCAATGCCTCGTGCTTCCTCATAAACTGAAAACACTTCATACCCTTGTTCTCGTAACCAACGGGCTACAACCACGCCAGTACTCTCGTCCACTAGAAAACGCATTTATGCGTTGCCCACAGCTGTTGGCATAAAGCTTGTGCTTTCCAATGTTCGAGACGCAAATAAGAGACAAGCTTGGATGTCCGCTTCAACCAAACCTTCGTACTCTTCCAGAATTTCTGTGACTGTTGCACCATGTGCAAGGAGATTGAGAATGTACTCAATAGTAAGGCGCGTCCCCTTGATAACGGGTTTTCCAACCATCACTTTTGAGTTGGTATTGATGCGGTTTAGTAGTTCTTGGTCTGTCATAGCTTTTAGGTGCTAAGTAGAGAAGTTACAACCATCATAGGTAATCCTGTTGAGTAAGTAGCAGTTCGACCTGCGTTGAGCAACTCAAAAGTTCTGACCCCACCAACACCCTCTTCTTGCTCACTCCCGACTCCACAGTGCTAGCCCACCACCTCGACCGCGAGCAGCAATAAAGTTTTGAGCTTGCTCAAGGAAGTCGCTGGAGCTACCTCCAGCGAACCCTTGAGTTACTAGAAAAAATGCAAAGAAGGGAAGTTTGGCAATGGATTGTTGAGCAAAATCTTCTGTCTTGGCTTTGCCTCCTCGAAAACCTCCTTTGTAAATAGTCTGACCGAACAGACAGAGTCGCATTTGGGTAAAGTCGAACGCCAGCAGGTTTTTCTTACCCAAGTACTGAGCTGGACCAGTCAACTGAAATAATAGTGGACCGAATTGAATCTGATTGCTAATTTCACCATTGCCCAAGCCTGATTCTGCTTGCGATTGGCGATAGAAGGAAATCTGGGCTGAAGCCACCCGAGGCACATAAAACCCGTTACCTAGAACAATACCGCTGCGATGACGGGCTTTGCGAGTACCACTGACAAAGCAGAGCCGCCAACTTCCCAGCAGCAAATCAAAAGGATATGTCAGCCGTTGCTGTTTGGCTGCTTTTTCGGCTTGTAGGAGTGCAGCGATCACTGCCTTGGCGGAGGGACGGCGCTCAGATGTCTGACCTCGAAAGCTAGCCGTTGCCATTGCTAGAGTAGCGAAGTAATCGGATGAAATAGAAGTTTCCTGCATACTCACTTATCTCCAGCCTCAATCACAGAGTTCGCATAAATGGCAAGCTGAGCTCGGTTCTTTAAACCGAGGCGGTTAAACAGACTGGTAACATGGGTTTTGACGGTTCCTTCTGCAATGTGCAGCTGAGTCGCAATTTCCCGATTAGTTGCTCCTTTACCAATTAAGCGCAACACGTCCTGTTCTCGTGCTGTCAGTTCGCTTGTGGGTACTGCCAAGGTTGGCTTTGGAGGATTTAGATTGGGATCTGGAACTTGAGCTAGAACCTTTTCCATTAGTCCAGGTGCTAGGTGAGTATAGCCGCGATGCACAAAGCGAATTGCCTCTGCCAGTTCTTCAGAGGGCATATCTTTCAGTAAATAACCTTTCGCTCCTGCCCGCATTGCCTCAGCAATGTCATGGTCATCGTCATAGGTACTCAGGACTAAAACTTTGATATTGGGAAACCGCTGCACAATCATGCGTGTGGCATCTCTACCGTTCATCACAGGCATCCGCAAGTCCATCAGCACGACATCGGGCTGCAAAACTTCTACCTGTTGTATGGCAGCTTCGCCATCGTCAGCCATCCCCACAACTTGTAAGTCTGACTCCAAGCTGAGCATTGCCTTAATGCCACCGCGAACAAGGCTCTGATCATCTACTAGTAATAGGCGAATCATGCAGGCACCTGGGAAGAGAAGCTGAACACAGAGCATTCCTATACTAGGTTAACCCAATAGAACTAACCTACGGTGAAGCTAAAAGCAACAGTAGATTATCACATCCAAGCCCATAACCAGCTGTCATCCCAAAACCTTTACTTCAAAGAGCGATATATACTTTTAAGATGAGCAGGATTTGAAGATAACCTCTTGTATTACGTGGAGGCAAAGATGTTGCTAAAAAATCACTTTAAAGATACTAAAATTAGTACTAAGTTTAATTCACTTTTAATCTTAGGTTTTGTCATTAGCATTGCAATGAGTGGTATTGCTCTGTCAAGCGCGCTTGAGCAGAGAGCACAGGATGAGGTAACTTCTCAAGCTCTGCTGCTTATACAGACCATGAATTCTCTTAGGAACTACACTCAGGATCGCGTATTTCCTCTCCTAGAACATAGATTGGAAACTGAATCTGCCTTTATTCCAGAAGCCATACCAACCTACTCCCTTAGAGAGGTATTTGAGAATCTTCGTAAAAATGAAGCCTATAAAAATTTCCTTTATAAGGATGCAACTCTTAACCCCACTAACCTACAGGATAAAGCAGACAGTTTTGAAGTAGAGCTGATCAATCGATTTCGCAAAGAACCAGAAACAAAAGAAATCTCTGGCTTTCGTATGCTACCCAAAGGAGAATTCTTTTACGTTGCCAAACCACTGATAATTACAGATCCAAGCTGTCTCCAATGTCACTCAACTCCCAAAGCAGCTCCTAAAAGTCTGCTAGCAACCTATGGAGCAAATAATGGGTTTGGCTGGAAGCTGAATGAACCTATCACCACTCAGGTTGTTTCTGTTCCTTCTCAAGCAGTCTTTGCAGAAGCCCGTCGATCTTTTTCTATTGTCATGGGGATTTTAGTTGGTACCTTTTTGACAGTCATCCTTTTGATTAATTCTTTACTAAAGAAAACGGTTATTCAGCGAATTAGTAAAATAGCGAGGACGGCTCAAGCAGTTAGTATTGGGGAAATGAATGCTAACTTTGAAGAAAGCTCTAAAGATGAAATTGGCGCTTTAGCAACTGCATTTAACCGCATGCGAGACAGCCTAGCGATCGCAATGGACATGCTGAAACATCAGAGAAGTTAACCTTCTATCTCGTCCAATAAGCGTTGGCAAAATTCAACCGCTTTGCGAGCGTCTGGAATTTTTGCTGCCAAAGTCTCTACAAGTTGTGTTGGGGAAACTTGAGAAGAAGCTTTTAGCATTTGCTGAATTAGGAAAGGAGCGATTGGTCCAATGGCATTAGTTAACTCTCTCTCACATTGAGAGACAAAGTTCTCATCAACACCTTGATTGCTTACAGTAGGCAATGGTGCAAGTAAAAAAGCAACCTTTTGCTCAAACTCGCCTCGTCGCTGTAAAGAAATGCGTAGCGCCAACTTCTCAACTAATTCTTTACAGTTCTGCACCTGCACTAAAACTTGTTGCAGCAGGGTAGGGGCAATTGGTCCGATGAACTCTGCCAGAATCTTTTCAAGGCGAGTGAACTGTTCTGATGTGAGGACTAAATGAGGGGAGGATGCTGTCTCGGCTATGGCAGGAATGATAGAATCACATTGTCTGCTCTCTTTTGGTTCCGATAGGGGTAGTTGCTTTAAAGGAATCTCAACCTCGATCCGACAGCCTGCTCCTGGCTCTGTTTCAAGGCGAAAGCTGCCCCTGAGAATGGCAACTCGTTCTCGCATACCCTGGAGTCCAAACCCGCTGCTGTTTTGACCTAGCTCAAACCCTCTGCCGTTGTCCTGAATGATGAGACAAACACGCTCGACGGTTGAATTAAGTTGAATTTGAACCTCAGTAGCCCGAGCATATTTGCAGATGTTGTTTAGGGCTTCCTGCGCGATCCGGTAGAGGGGGGTGACAACTTCCTTCTGCAAAGGAGTAGATAGGTTAATGCTAGTAGTCGGCAACACTCCACTCACTCGCTGAAAGTCTTCCACCAACGACTCAATCAATCTGTCTAAAGTTAGATCTTCCTGTACATCACGTAACGCACTGACAGATTGGCGGACTTCCTTAATTGCAGTGCTTCCCAACCGCTCGGCTTCCTCTAGAAATTGCTGGGCTTGAGCAGGATCGAGTTGCCACAGTTTGAGCGCAGTTTGTAGCTGAATGTTAAGGGCTGTCAACGCCTGTCCCAGCGAATCGTGGAGATCGCGGGCAATCCGATTACGTTCTTGCAGCGCCGAGAGGTTCCCAAACTGGACAACACTCTGCCATAGCTGCTCGTACACCAGTGAGATTTGTTCCGGTGTTTGGCGTTCTTCTAACACGGCAGTTCACCAACGTATGATAGGCACCATAATTCCATGCTATATGATGGGCTCGATTGTTAGCTGGTTGCTCTTAGTCCTCCCACCCAGAGCAGTAGAACTCTGGCAAAAGCTAACTTTATTTTGCGCTTCTATCTATCTATAAGTACTTATCACCTTTCTTTTTGCCATTTAT
>JAFAVL010000443.1 GCA_019242465.1 Chroococcidiopsidaceae cyanobacterium CP_BM_RX_35
TTTAAGCTCTTCTTAAACAAAAATGAATAGGATGTACAACCTAATATATAGGACTGATTTAAATTAACCAAACATGGCAAAAATTGTTTCCATTCATTCCTTCCGAGGTGGTACAGGTAAGTCCAACACAACGGCGAATTTAGCAACCACGATCGCAGCCGTAGGTCATCGGGTTGCGGTGATTGACACAGACATTCAATCCCCCGGCATCCACGTGTTGTTTGGCATGGCAGAAAAACCCCTCACCTATACGCTGAATGACTATCTCTGGGGAAATTGTGCGATCGCTCAAACGGCGCACGATGTGAGTCCAAATGCGGTTAAACAAGCAAACGGTAGCATGTTTCTGATTCCATCTAGCAGCGAAGTTGGAGATATCACCCGCGTGCTGAAAGAAGGCTATGATGTGCGTCTGCTGCGAAACGGATTGCGTGACTTAGTGAAGGATCTGAACCTGGATTATGTGTTTGTAGACACTCATCCCGGTTTGAATGAAGAAACATTGCTATCTATTGCCATTTCCAATATTTTGCTAGTGATTTTGCGTCCCGATCGCCAGGATTTCCAAGGAACAGCAGTCACCGTCGATTTAGCGCGTAAGCTGCGGGTTTCTAAAATGTTGATTGTCGTGAATCGAGTCTTGCAAAATTTAGATGCAAAGGAAATCCGGCAGCAGGTTGAAGCGAAATACGAGGTTCCTGTGGCAGGCGTTCTGCCAAATTGTGACGAAATGATGCAACTTGCCAGTAGCGATCTGTTTTGTTTGCAATATGTTAATCATCCCCTAACTCAAGTGATTCAGCAGATCGCCAAGCAGGTGATGACCTGACGCACTGATTGGGTTGATTTTTCTGCAAGCACGGCAATTAGGCGGGAATTCTAGCCCAAGCACTTCCTTAAAGGCAGCATTGAACCATGTTTACCAACACGTCCGAAAAGCTAATGCACCAAGTTAGATGGGCAATAGCGCTGGCTTGGTTGCTGCTAATTGCCTCGCTGTTCTATGACCCCATTTCGCCGTGGCTCACCGATCCCAAGCATCTGGGACTGCTCCAGATTTATCCAGATGATTGTGTGATGGTGCAGGGCAAGTGTTTAGACAACATCTCTTATGCCTTAGGCACACCGATGTTTTGGAGTGTGGTTATTCCCCTGACGATCGCCATTCTGCTGATATTTGGGCATGAACTCTGGCGACGGATTTGTCCGCTGTCCTTTTTCTCCCAAATTCCGCGTGCATTGGGACGGCATCGACAGCAGCGACGCAGCGATCCGAAGACGGGCAAAGTTCGCTATGAATTAGCCAAAGTCCCGAAGCAGTCCTGGCTAGCTCGTTATCACCTCTACTTACAATTCGGATTATTGTACCTGGGGCTGTGCAGCCGTATTCTCTTTATTAATGCCAATCGCATTGCCTTAGGCATCTTTTTTATCCTGACTATCCTGGCTGCAATCCTAGTGGGCTACCTTTACGGCGGTAAATCCTGGTGCCAATATTTTTGTCCGATGGCTCCGGTTCAAAGCATTTATGCTGAACCACGGGGATTACTCAACAGCACAGCCCATGAGAACGATCGCCAAATCATCACGCAATCCATGTGCCGCACTGTCACCCAAGACGGCAAAGAGCAAAGTGCTTGTGTGGCTTGTCAAAGTCCCTGTATTGATATCGACGCTGAACGCGCCTACTGGCAACACATCACTACCCCTGAGCAACAACAGCTCTACTATGGCTATGTCGGACTGGTGATTGGCTACTTCACCTACTACTACCTGTATGCAGGCAACTGGAATTACTACTTCTCTGGGGTTTGGGTATTTGAGAACAACCAACTCGCCACCTTGCTCAGCCCCGGATTTTACCTGTTTGGTCAGGCGATCACGATACCTAAACTGCTAGCTGTGCCTCTGACATTAGGTGTGCTGACGATCGCAGGCTACTGGTTGGGACAGAAGCTAGAGAAGTATTACAAAGCCTATTTACGGCGTCGTCAGCAATTTCTCAGCCAGGAACAGGTGCGGCACCACATGTTCACCCTCTGCACCTTCCTCGTCTTCAATTTCTTTTTCATTTTTGGGGGGCGTCCCCTCATTCTGTTGCTGCCTGTCACTATCCAATACCTTTATACGGTTGGTCTTGCCGTCATCAGCACCCTGTGGCTGGCTCGTACCTGGCAACGAAGTTCCAACCGATATTCCCACGAAAGCCTTGCCCATCGCTTGCGGAAACAGTTGAGTAACCTGAAACTGGACGTATCTCGCTTTCTAGAGGGGTGATCACTAGACGACCTCAGCGCCGAGGAGATCTATGTGTTGGCAAAGATTCTACCTGATTTTACGAAGGAGAAGCGCCTACACGCCTACGAACAAGTTCTGCAAGAGTCAATTGAGCAGGGATATCTTAATGTCAGCAGTTTAGAAGTGCTTCAACATCTGCGCCGCGAACTTGCGATTAGCGACGACGAGCATCACAAAACTTTGCTCGAACTGGGCATTGAAAATCCAGATTTGCTCGATCCCAAGAAACAGCGCAGCCACGAAGACTGGTTACGACTCGAAAGCTACCGCGAGATTCTAGAAACAACGCTCAACCTATGGCAACGTCGTCCGGCTAGGGGGTTGGGAGCGGATCTGCTCGATGTGGCGGGAGGTAAGCGATCGATCGAGTCAGTTGAAGATTTATCAATTGACGCTCTCCCTGAGCATGAAGAAGCCCTTCAAGTACTGAAGCGGGAGTATGCCATTACCGCTGAAGAGGAAGAACAAATATTAAAATCTTTGGATAATTAGTTTTTAAAAGTCAAAACTGTTACCCAAACTGCCCGCTTAACGGTTCTGTTGCAAAAAGGATGAATAGTAATAAACTTTCAACAAGCGAGTAGTGAATTAACCAACAACTCCAAAGATTTGATTGATGAAAGAGATCTGTCCCATGACATCCCCTTTTTTCACATTTCCGATCTGACCCTTCCGGATCATATTCATCGCTTCATAGCCTCGAATGGTTCGTCGGGTGGTATTGAACGAACCCAATCCTAATCCCGGATTGACTCTTCTTCTAATAAATCGGTGATCTTGCTCAATCAGGTTGTTCAAGTACTTGACCTGCCTCAAGTCCGTCTCTGGGCGTTGCTGAATGAGCAGTGGATCTGCTAAAAAGAAAGAGCCAACAGAACTCTGTCGAACTACATGAAATGTCCGCTTGGGAAAGTAGAAAATATTTAACGGATGGATATTGTGTTTATGCTAATTATATTAATCCAGAAAAGCATTTAGTGTTACCCAAAATTCTATTAACAAGAGTTGAAGGAGAAAATACAAGATTACGACCGGAGGCGGAGCGTCTCCGGCTCCGCATTATCTAGCTAGACTACATCGAGAACTCTTTGTTACTCTAAATCTCAAGAGAGATTACGACATTCGGTACGACTATTAATGCACTATTTAAGATTTCGGATAATTCCCCTGGTCAGCTAATCCACTGCTCATTCAGCAACGCCACTGCTTTTCCGTCTGAGGATGGTGATGGTTTTTCTGCTCCATCGTCGTAGAGAAGAGAAGCAAAGTACTTCCCGTCTGAGTTTTTGGAAAGAGTTACAGTCTTTAGTTTGCCATTTAGTTGCTTGTGAACTTTAGTATATTACCAATTTGCTGGATCAAAGGATCTTGTACTGCCCACTGCTCAATGATCTCAATGGATTCTCCTGTCAATTCATCTGCAACTTGCTTAACTAAAATCTTGCTCACTCACGCTGTTTCCTCTGAAAACCGTACTCTTAACTATATCCTTTTTTGTGGGTAGATGGGTATTGCCCATTGTATGTCAGATAGTTCTTTGACTGTCAGTTTGTATTCTCTTGCCCCTACGAGTTGATCGCCTGCTGAGGCTGTAGGATTGTTCGGACTCGGTTCAGCAAGTCATCAAAATCAATCGGTTTGCGAATAAAGCCATCGGCTCCTGCATCGAACCCATCAGCAGGAGTAGGTTCGCTATAGCCCGTGACTAAGAGGATTGGAATAAAGGGCAGAGAAGGATTTTGCCGAATGCGACGAGTAACTTCAAACCCGCTCATCTCTGGCATCATGACATCAAGTAGCACCAGATCTGGCGGATGGGATGCAATGCTTGCTAATGCAGCATGACCGCTATCGGCAACTTCAACTTGATACCCTTCACCTTCCAGAACTGTTTG
>JAFAVL010000702.1 GCA_019242465.1 Chroococcidiopsidaceae cyanobacterium CP_BM_RX_35
AGAAAAGGATCGCTAGCTGAAGTGATCGCAACAAAAGATAAGGTAAAAGGTGTGGTCAAAGCACTTAAGGGCAGGAAATTTGCTTTATGAAAAAGTTGATTCAAGGTATACATTCGTTCCAAACCGATTACTTAAGCACCCACCGAGAGATGTTCGAGCTACTCTCCCAGGGGCAGCATCCAAGAATCCTCTTCATCACCTGCTCTGACTCCCGGATTGATCCAAATTTGATTACTCAAGCTGAGCCCGGTGAAATGTTCATTATCCGCAATGCTGGTAATATCATTCCACCTTACGGTGCTACCAATGGCGGTGAAGGTGCTACCGTTGAATATGCTGTACGCGCTTTAGGCATCAAAGAAATTGTCGTTTGTGGTCACTCTCACTGTGGAGCAATGAAGGGATTGCTCAAGCTTGGTAAGCTAGCCGAAGAAATGCCAATTGTGTACGAATGGCTCAAGCATGCTGAAGCCACTCGCCAGACAATGTTGGAGAACTACCAGGAGCTTGAAGGTGAAAAGCTGTTGCAGGTCACCATTGAGGAAAACGTCCTCACCCAGCTTGAGAACCTACGGACTTACCCAGTCATCCGCTCTAAACTCCACAATGGTCAGATTCACCTCCACGCTTGGATATATCACATCGAAACCGGAGAAATATTGGAATATGACGCTGTTCGGGGTCAATACGTGCCGCCCCAAACTCAGTTTTCCAGAGCAACTTGGTTAACCTCTCAACAGCAAGAGCGTATCTATAAGGGCTCAGCAGCATCTCACAAAAGCGAAATCAAATAACACTTCTCCCCAACTACTCAAGTTGCACTGGTAACGATGTGTATCTATGAACTTCGACCAAGCTGATTTTGAAGTGCGGTGTGAGTGGGGTAAACGAATTCGCCGAGTGGTTGAAGCAAAGAACCTCGCTTGGTCGTTGGGGAGATCCCAAAGAAATCACGGGTGCTGTTGTGTTTTTTACCTCCCCAACTGCATCCTAGGTCACAGGACAAATTTTGGCGATTGACGGTGGATACCTTGCCCATTTTTAATGCGATTTCCTACTTAGCTCCTAACTGGTTGGAGTATTATCAAGAGCTCGTTCTATTTCTAGGTCGGGTACTACAATGTGAGACTCAATTTGCAGCTAGTGATCGCGATCCCCTCAACGATTTACAGCTCTGGGAAGATAACGTTGATCTAGCCTTTATCTGTGGATTGCCGTTTATTCGGTATTGTCGAACAGCACCTAAGCGATTGAGAGCGATCGCGGCTCCGGTGATGCAAGCTGAGCGTTATCAGAATTGCCCCGTTTATTTCTCTGATGTCATTGTTCATGCTGAAAGCCAATTTCAGACCTTCTCAGATTTAGTAGGCTCAACTGTTTGCTATAACGATCCTGGCTCGAATAGCGGCTATTATCTGCTTCAGTATCGTCTGCTGCAAGAACAATGCTCGACTCGCTTCTTCAAAAATGCAGTTCAATCAGGCTCTCACCAGCGATCAATTTGTTGGGTCATTGAGGGTAAAGCCGATTGTGCTGCAATCGACAGTACGGTTTTGGAACAAGAATTCCGCGTATTTCCTGAACTAGCGCATCAGGTACGGATTATTGAATCAAGTGAGCCTTGTCCGATGCCACCCATTGTTGTCGCTCAACATCTCGGTGATGACTTGATTGATCAAATTCAAACAGCATTACTTCAACCCGACATGCAATTAAAGGCAGCAATGACTCAAATGGACGTGAAGCAATATGCAGCCGTGAACACAAAGGATTATGATGTGATCGCACAAATCTACGACATGGTGACGAATTCTTGCTTCAGCCAGCTTTGACCGTTCTGATCGCTTGCCATCGTAAACGCCGTGTTCTGCCTGACTCATTCTGTAATACGGCATGTTGATAAATTTGCTCGAATAATTTCCGTTGGGTACGGCTACCGCCAACAACGTGTAAATTCGGTAGACGCAGACGCAATTCTGAAATAGTAGTTAACCAATCTTCCTGAGTGTAAGCAATCAAACCTTTGGCAACAGGCAGCGTAATCTGAAGCCAAATGTATTGCAATTCAGCCGGAACTCGTTTCGCGTAAATCATCAAACTTTGCAGCAGATCATTCACCCAATCTGTATATCCAGCACGAGCCAGCGCATAGATATAGTGTAAATCTTGAAACGGTAGAGCGTGTTCATGCAAGCGCGAATACAGATAGGGAGCTAGTGAGTTCCAGCGTTGACCAACATCTACTCCTTGCAATTCCAACCGTAGCAATGTTGCGATCGCGCCGACTTGATCTTTGGATGAGAAAAGGTTAGCACGTCCCCAAATATTTTGATCGTAAAGTTCCAACACTTTTTTCACATTTCCCAACGTCAGATAGTAGAGTGCTACATGCCACCAATTATGGGTATATAGCATTGAGTTGCACTGCTCCCAAGTATCTGAATGGCTTTCCATCCAAATAATGCCTACTTCTGGACGATTCTGCTCTTCCAACACATGAGCGATCGCGTGTTGTGCCCACGGATCAAACCGATTCAATGCGAGCGCCTGTAGTCCAACAATTAACGCCTGGTTTAACTCGCCACACTGCTCTAATCCAAATGCAGTCATTCCATATAAATAGTGTAAATGAGGGCTGTCAGCATTCACTGGCAGTACTTTCTTGGTAATATTTAGCAAATGTCCAGCTTCTCCTCGGTAGAAGTAGTGGTATTGTCCCTGCTGGACAGAAATCAAATCTCGTGGATATTCTCGTGCGGTCGCTTCGTGTAAATCGATCGCCTCAGAAATTGCGCCTCGTGCCCACGCTGCGATCGCGCTGATATACCATTGCTCTCGTTTGGTTGCTGTGGTTGCATAACGTTGGGCGGCTTTGAGGTGAAGCATTGCAGTACGACGAGTGATCGCGGTTTCCTGCGACAGGTAATAGGCAGCCGCATACGCTTGAGCAATCGCGCAGGTCGAATCTGCTGACAATGCTTGTAGAATGGCATTTTCGGCTTGGTTGCCATAATAAAAAGTTTGATCGATAAATTGATTAAGTGCATCGATCGCGCTGTGTGAATCTGTACTGATGGCAAGCCCTTGAGAATCAGTTACCATAAGAAATTTCCTAAACAACGGTTATTCTATCGAGATACCGTATTTATCTCCGTTGAGTATGTCATACCGTCATAGATATGGCAAGTAAAGCTGGTTACATGACCACAAATTGTCACGCGTGCAGTTCGGCAACTTGCGCGGCTGCTTCGGGCGAGAGTCTCAAAAATTTAAGTCACATCTACCGTGACTTTAGTCATGGCGAAATTCATGACTTAGGATTGATAATTCGTTACTTTCTCCACATGTGGCTTGGCGGTTTGAGTTTATAGAATCGAGATAACTTAAATTCAAAAAAACCGAATCTGGCTCTGTGTTAGGAACATTAACTATGCAGTTAAACAATTCTTTGTTCCTAAAAAAAATTCTGTCCCTACTGAGTGCAGTTGGCTTAGCAGTCTTTGGCGGTGTAACCGTAACTCCCGCTCGAACTCAGGACAACTACCACCATCATAACTACGACCAAGCCGAGGAATTGCACCAGGTACAAGAATATCGTCGCGTCCAAAAACTGCGTAGGCTACAGGTGTTACGTCGGGTACAGGACTACCACCGCGTACAAGAATTCCAGCAATCTCCAGAAGCATATCTTAATTGCTCTATATAAAGCGGTTCGCACTTGAGTGGAATATATCTTGAGTCGGCTGCGAGGCTTTATATAGCGGTAACTTATTTTATCCAACCGATCTGGGCTGGACAAGCTCAAGCCGAAGCTTTGAAGACGATCGAACGCAATACCAAACTACAGACTCAACTGATCAAAGACTTGCTTGACATCTCCCGCATTATGCAGGGCAAGCTGTCCTTAACAGCAACTCCCATGAGTCTGACATTTGTGATTTCTGCGGCTGCCGCAGAACTTAACCAGCAAAAAGCACTCCAGGCAGGATTTCAAAAGCACTTAGCGAAGCCTGTAGAACCAGAGGTATTAGTGAGGAAAATCGCCAACCGGCTCAAACACAACTGACTTTAGGCAGAAAATCTCTCTATCGTAAGAGTTAGCTAGATGAGCCAAATAGGCAGAATTAAGGGGTTCCTACATAGCCTCACTAATTTCTAACCCAGCATGACGAACAGTTCGCCCACTGAAATCGCTACTCCAGTAGATCGCATCCTGGTCGTTGATGATTTGCCTGACAATTATGTGCTACTGCAAACAGTTCTGGAA
>JAFAVL010000805.1 GCA_019242465.1 Chroococcidiopsidaceae cyanobacterium CP_BM_RX_35
CTCAACGAGAGCGAATTTGCTACATGATTGGTAAGGCGCGGCGCAATCTCCCCACAGAAGAACTACCCGCGCCTAGTAGTGTATCGCATGTGCATGGAAGCTGAATATGGGATGCTTTGTGGCAGCTGATCCCTATCCCTATCCCTATAACGGGGATTTGCGCCCAGAAAATACTGTGCTGCTAGTGATTGACATGCAAACTGATTTCTGCGGCATTGGTGGCTATGTCGATCGGATGGGCTACGACCTATCTTTAACTCGCTCTCCAATTGAACCGCTCCGTAAAATCCTAGCATTAGCCCGCTCGTCTGGGTTTCACGTCATGCACACCCGTGAGGGACATCGACCCGATCTGTCTGACTTACCAGAGAATAAACAGTGGCGATCGCGTCAGATTGGAGCTGGTATTGGAGATCCTGGTCCCTGTGGCAAAATTCTGGTGCGGGGTGAACCGGGCTGGGAAATTATCCCCGAACTCGCACCCCTGCCCGAAGAAACAGTGATTGACAAGCCAGGTAAAGGCTCTTTCTATGCGACAGATCTGGATCTGCTGCTAAGACGCAAAGGCATCCAAAATATTGTCTTGGCTGGAATTACTACTGATGTCTGCGTTCACACTACGATGCGGGACGCTAACGATCGGGGATACGAGTGCCTGTTGCTATCCGACTGCACAGGCGCAACCGACTACAGCAACCATCTAGCAGCCTTAAGGATGGTCAAGATGCAAGGGGGTGTTTTTGGAGCGGTTGCAGATTCAAAAGCCCTGATTGCTGCATTGCAATCTCTAATCAGGATTTAAGATTAGCTCCCGCTTCCATTCCAAAAGATATCAACCTCAAATTCCTGGCAATGTCAAATCAAATTGGTACAGCTCACAAATCAGCACACTCCCAGACCCAATCAAGTCTACACAATCAACCCTCTCTAGCGCCTCCCGAGTTAGAGGTGGTCAATATGACCAAGCAGTTTGGAGGGGCGATCGCACTTGATGATGTTTCAATGACACTGAAACCAGCAACCTTTCACGCTCTCTTAGGTGAGAACGGAGCGGGCAAAAGTACACTGGTTAAGTGTGTTATGGGCTTCTACATTCCCACCTCTGGCGAGGTGTTGATTGACAAGCAAATCTGCTCAATTGCCAGTCCCCGTGATGCTCACAAGTATGGCATTGGTATGGTCTACCAGCATTTTACCTCTGTGCCTGCCATGACTGTAGCCGAGAATTTGGTGCTGTCTCGCTTGGACAGTCCCAACCTGATCAATTGGAAAGTAGAATACCAACAGTTAAGTGCATTTATGCAGACGGCCCCATTCCAAATTCCTTTAGATGTTCCCATCGCCCAGTTAGCAGCCGGACAGAAGCAGAAGCTAGAAATTCTCAAGCAACTCTATCTCAAGAGTCGGATTTTGATTTTGGATGAACCCACTTCCGTATTAACCCCAAAAGAAGCTGATGAGGTTTTAGGGTTACTGCGAGCTGAAGTCCAGGCTGGAAGGTTGAGCGTACTCATGATCAGCCATAAATTTCGCGAAGTGATGGCATTTGCTGATGAAGTTACTGTGCTGCGTAAGGGCAAGTTGGTAGGGCACGGCTTGGTGCAGGAACTTAGTATCCAAGATATGGCTGAAATGATGATGGGTGAGAAGCGAGAGCCGCAACAGGTTGAAAAGGTAGCGCCATCAGCTTCAACTCCTATCCTCCAACTCGAGGACATCCATACCGACAAAGATAATGGGCTGGAGGCAGTTGCGGGTGTCAATCTGACGGTTCATAGCGGAGAAATTGTAGGCATTGCGGGTATTTCTGGTAATGGTCAGCGGGAACTAGTGGAGGTACTGGCGGGTCAGCGTTTGGCAACTGCTGGGCAAGTGTTAGTCAATGGTGAAATCTACCGGGCAACGCGAGCCGAGATGTTTCGGCATCAAATCTTTTCACTACCGGAAGAACCGCTACGCAATGCCTGTGTGCCGAATATGAGTGTGGCAGAAAATTTGGCATTGCGGACATTTGACCGTCCCCCGGAAGCTAAGGGGGGTTGGTTACTAAGTCAACGGGCGATCCGACAGGTGGCACAAGCTCTAGTAACCCGCTTTTCCATTAAAACCCCATCTGTAGACACGCCTGTTGGTAATCTTTCTGGAGGTAATGTGCAGCGGACTGTTCTGGCACGCGAACTCTCCTCTGATCGCATCAAGATACTGATTGCTGCCAACCCCTGCTTCGGTCTTGATTTTGCTGCTGTGGAGTACATTCACGCTCAAATTGTTGAGGCTCGTAACCGAGGAGTGGCAGTACTATTAGTAAGCGAGGATCTTGATGAACTTTTGAAACTGTCTGATCGGATCGTCGTGATTAGTGGTGGGAAGTTTGTCTATGAGAGTGCGATCGCCAATGCTGACTTCGCTGCCATTGGTCAAAGCATGGCAGGACGGTTTAATTGATGTAGTTCACAGCAGTTCAAATTTTGCTTGGAAGAACCGGAGATACTTCGGTTCGTAAATCATTTTGAGTCCGCGCAGGCGATCACGAGTATAGTAAGCTTCTTCTACTACCTCGGCAGTCAAATCCATGT
>JAFAVL010000118.1 GCA_019242465.1 Chroococcidiopsidaceae cyanobacterium CP_BM_RX_35
ACGGGAAGAAGTGCAGTGTAAAGCAAAAGGGGAAGACACCGGCAACTAAATAATTTTAAGTTCTTGGCTATTTTGAGCTTGTTCAAGACAACACCTGAGCTACCACAGGCGTTGCCTTGAGCAGCAAAGATTTTCTATAAACTGATAGAGAGTGCCTAGATGCTACTGTCCGGTGCCAAGCAACGGAGCACAACCTATAAGACTTAATAGCATCAGAAATGTTGTTTAATGTATAAAAGAATACCACGGGCAATAGCCTCAGCCATCTGAGTTTGGTAGGCAGGGCTTGCCAATCGGGGAGCATCTTCAGCACCAGTTACAAAACCCGTTTCTATCAGAATAGCTGGGATGGAATTGTTGCGCAACACATAGAATCTTGCGTGCCTCACCCCACGGTCTTTTACATCCACACTTTGCAAAATGCTTCTTTGGATTGTTGCAGCTAGAGGTAGACTGCTGTCGGAGAAGTAATAGACTTCTAACCCATTTGCCTGGGGAGCGTTATCAATTGAATTAGCATGAATACTGACAAACAAGTTGGCATGAACCCGTCGCGTTAGATCGACTCGTGGACCTAAATCAACAAAGTAGTCAGCATCTCGAGTCATAATCGCCTGCACGCCATGTTGTTCTAAGATTGCTGCTACTTGTTTGCCTATTGGTAAAATAATATCCTTCTCTTCTAAACCGCCGATACCAACTGCACCAGAATCTTTACCTCCATGTCCGGGGTCAATAACCACGAGAAGTCGCCCGTTAGGTGTAGGGGATTCCTGGAGCGGTGGGGTCTGGGTAGTGACAGGTGGGACAGGCAGGGGTAGATCTGAGGGCGGCTCTGCTACTGCACCAGAGCGTTGTAGCTGAAGGGCTAACATTTGGACATTGGGCTGAATGAGTGACCCGACTTGTACCCCAGTCGCTGGCTGTAACCAAATGACAACAGTCGTTGAGTCAGGCTGTAGTAAACGCACTCGTAGTAAGGGACTGTTAGCGCCTAGGTCTGGTCCTCTGACATCCTCTGCCAATTGAGCGTTAGAAATGACGATACGATAGAGACCAGTCGAGCGGTCCCAGCCAGAGGAGTAAGCTAAAGGTTGGTCTGCTCTGACCTGGAGTTGCCCGCCATCATTACCCAGTTGGACAGACTGAATCGTTGCGATTCCTGGCGCTCTGTAGCGGTTGGGGGGGTCAGCGGCAGCAAGGCTAGTTTTAGGCACTACAACTACCCCACCTAGAGGACTAGGTGTTGCCTGCCAATCGGGGCTGTTTTGATTAACCTGCAATGTTAAACGTGCTATCGGCGGCGAAGTAGGCACTTGCAAAACCTGTAGGCGCTGGACACCATAATAATTGGCTGGCACTAGGGGTGTTGTTAAACCTGGTGATAGGGTGGCGCCAGCTAGATCAATATTAATCAAGCCGCGATCGCTGCTGCGATGCACTTTAATCTCAGGAGTGCCACTGCCCACAGTGCGGAGGAAAAACCCATCAGGCGTGATATGCAACTGTGTAACTTGAATTAAGTTTGGTGTGGTAACGGCAGTCTTTAAGGGTGGGGGACTGTCTTCACGGAAGTCAGAGTTAGGTGTTACCACAGCCAAGGCTTGTCTTGGCACTGTTGCTTTAGGCGAACGTTCTGATAGTAGAGGTGGTTGATCTGAGTTAGGTAAATTAGATGCCACTTTTTGTGGCAGAGGTAGGTATACCGTCCACTTGCTAGGGGAAGCACCGCGAAACCTCACCTTGGTTGGATCCAGGGTATAACCTGGCAGGAGTTCTAATACTATACGAGTCGTCTGGTCATCGAACTGTCCAATGTGGAGAGAGCGGATCACTCCACCCACCATCTGCGTCACTGTGGGACGATCCATCGTAGTTCTTGGTAAATCAATCACCAAGCGCGTCGGGTTGAAGATTAATTGTGCCTGAGGTTGAACCCCACCCTCGGTTTTAAAGTCCAGCTGGGTATGACTGGAATTTAAACGCCAAGATTGCAGTTTTGCTGCCCAAGCGGGAGACGCTAACAGAACTACGCTCAAAGTGCCGGGTATTAACCAGTGGAATCTCAAAGTGCTTTCTCCTGATTCGCTATCGGGTACGGTCAACCTCTCCTCTACTACCTCTCTTTCACTCCACTAAATGCTGAAACATTGGTTCCGATACGACATTAAATATACCTAAGTATAAGTACAAGCACCAAGCTAGGGGTTTGAAACCAATTGCGATCTACTGGTATCGAGATCAGCAACGGGTCAAAGTTTAATCTCAAATGGCTCAGCTTACACCAATAGGTCTACATAATCAACTAATTGTGTTCATGACTAGAAGCTGGGGAGATGGGGTGATAGGGTAATACAACTTAACAGCTACTACTAAAATTTACTAATCTGCGGACGAAAACTAAGGTATTAGAGTTTCCTTTGTCTTCGCAAATTAATTCAACTCAAGGGCTTGTCCTATTCCCAAGGGAGCTAACTCCTGATTTTCTTTATTCTCCCCATCTCCCTATCCCCTCATCTCCCCACTGCCCATCTCCTCATCCCCCCATCTCCTGATCACCTGCAAAAGGCTCAGGTTTTGCTGCACGCGGCGCAGAAAACACAAGTCGTAACAAGGGCGGTGCCAAAAAGGTGGTGAGGATAACCATTAGGATAATTGCTGCCTCTAGGGGCTTCGAGAGAATTCCACTTGCTGATCCGACACCAACAAACACCAATCCCACCTCGCCACGGGGAATCATCCCCACACCAATTGCCAACCGATTGATTTGGGGTTGACCGAACACAGTTAAACCTGTGACCATTTTGCCTAAAATCGCGACAACAATCAAAAATGTGGCAACTAAAAGACCTTCCCGATTGCTAGGAATTGCAGGATTGAGGACACCCAGGTCGGTTTTAGCCCCAACACTTACAAAAAAAATTGGCACTAGCAGATCGGCAATGGGAATAACCTGCTCTTGCAGTTCTCGCCGCTTATCCGTCTCGTCTAGAACTAAGCCAGCCGCAAAAGCTCCAAGAATCGCTTCTAACTGGATAGCAGCGGCAAAGTAAGCCAGAATCAACGCAAAGGAAAATGCTGGGATAACTAGCTGTCCCCGCGTTCGAAGTTGATTAGCGATCGTGACAAAGGATTTGTTGAACACACTGCCTAGGAGAATTGCACCTACGAGGAAAACAGTGGCGCTAACAATCAGGTAGATGATGTTACTAACGTCTACCTCACCAGTTTTAGCCAGGCTAGCTACAACGGCGAGGACAATGATTCCCAAAACATCGTCTAGCACAGCAGCGCCCAGAATAATTTGACCTTCTCTGGTATTGAGGCGCTGTAGCTCTGATAAAACTCTGGAAGTGATCCCAATACTAGTCGCTGTCAGAGCTGCTCCCGTAAAAATTGCCGGAACTGCTGGTACCCCGAACAAAGTCATCAGCCCTATCGTGCCAGCCCCAAAGGGTGTGGCAACTCCGACTATCGCTACAATCCCCGCCTGGGGACCGACTGCGAGCAGTTCTCTTAAGTTTGATTCCAGTCCAATCTCAAAGAGTAGGACGATCGCACCTAGTTCAGCTAAAACGGTGAGAACCTCACTCTGCACTTGAAAGATGGCATCTGCTGTATCAGGGCTTAAACCTGCTGTAGCTTGAAGCAAAATTGCGATCAAAGAGTTAGAAATGTTTCCTCCGCCCTCCGGAAACACCAGCAGATGTAAAGCAGAGATGCCCACTACTACCCCACCAACCAGTTCGCCTAGAACTGGCGGTAAGCCCATTTGATTGGAGAACTCTCCACCAATTTTGCTGGCAAAGTAAATCACGACTAAACTCAACAGCACTGCCGCCAGTACCAGCGTGTTGGTATCTGTTGTGGCTAGAGCGGCAAGCAGAGCCGTGGTTTTGTCCCCAATCGAGAACCAAAGGTGCGGGGTGAAAGCATTTGAGAGCAGCAGTTGCATCTAACTCCATTGATTGTGCAGAAATTATCTTCTTTACTTTACAGGTTTGTCTGTGACATCTAGCCGCTTCAAGTTTTGTAGTGCATCTAGGGAGGATGAATTAAAAATCTTTTCATCGAAACCATCTGTATTGTTGCAACGTCAGATAGAGCAAAGGGTGAGGAATCAAGATGAAGCGCTTTATCATTTGTGTACTGTTTGTCCGGTTGTGTCTGACTTTTGCTACTCCAGTGTTGGCAGCGCCAGAGAAACTGCTTAGAACCATCACAGTTAGCGGTAAAGGTGTTGAGCGAATTCCTACAACTTTAACGGAGGTCAATTTAGGAGTTGAGGTTCAGGGGAAGACAGCCCAAGCAACACAGCAGGAGGCAGCAAAACGATCCTCATCGGTGGTAGCATACTTGGGTTCGCGTCAAGTAGAGAGACTAGAAACGACTGGCATCAGTCTCAACCCCAATTATGATGATAGCAATAACATGCATCGCCTCATCGGATACTCTGCTACTAACACCGTAAGTTTTCGCTCTCAAACGGATCAAGCTGGTACTGTATTGGATCAAGCGGTCAAAGCTGGAGCCACAAGAATTGATAGCGTTAGCTTTGTGGCAGCAGATAGTGTGATCGCTCAGGCACAACTACAAGCCTTACAAAAAGCGGTCAAGGACGCCCAATTGCAAGCAGATGCTGTGTTAAGCGCTCTAAATTTGACTCGCCAGGATGTGGTGAGCATTCAAGTCAATAATGCCAATCCACCTATGCCACTCAGACAAATGGCAAGAGCTAATGCCGCCTTCGCTGCTTCTCCCTCACCAGTTATAGGTGGGGAACAGCAAGTGGAAGCAGCGGTAACACTGCAAATGAGCTACTGAGCGATCACCGTCACCTAAACTTAGAACTCGCTTTCATTACCACTACCTACAAGATTAGAGTCTGTGTCCCGCTTAGAACCCAACAACTCTAGCCGCTCTACTCGAATGACGGGTTTAGAGCGGTTAGCTCCTGTATTACGATCTTGCCAATATTCAAATTTTAAACTACCTGTCACGCCAATCAAGCTACCCTTACGCACATAATTAGCGGCAATTTCAGCAGTTTTGCCCCACAGTTCCAGATTAAACCAGTCTGGTTGGTCATTGTCACGAGTTCGACGATTGACAGCTAGTGTCATGTTACACACAACACTTCCGGATTCGAAATACTTTGCTTCAGGGTCGCCGCCCACACGACCTACTAGGGTCACAATGTTGAGACTCATGTCCGTTTATTCCAGTACAGGTGTACTTCTTGATCGTGACTCATAATCACCTCAAATGGCAAATATCACTGTGTGACTTTGATGAATTTTTAGCCGATAAACTATAAAATTCATGCCTTTTACTAGACTCAGGATCCAAAACGTACTAGAATCCTGCACGACTGCATTGCCATTAAAGAGGGAATCAATCCCTTTTCTGAAGTTATATAGACAAGTATTAAACTGAGGGAGTGTAGAGAAGAGTGGGTGTTCTAAGTCGGTTTACCTTATCTAGGGACATGGGTATCGACCTCGGTACTGCCAACACCCTCATTTATGTGTCTGGTAAAGGTATTGTTTTACAAGAGCCATCAGTAGTTGCCATAGCGCAAAAAGATAAAGTCCCACTGGCAGTGGGAGAAGATGCTAAAAAAATGCTGGGTCGAACGCCTGGAGATGTAGTGGTTTTACGTCCCTTGCGCGATGGCGTGATTGCTGACTTTGATGTAGCAGAGATTATGCTCAAGCACTTTATCCGGCGCATACATGAAGGCAGAACCCTTGTCTCCCCCAAAATTGTGATTGGCATTCCCAGTGGCGTCACCGGCATTGAACGGCGAGCAGTTATGGATGCTGCTTTACAAGCAGGTGCCAGAGATGTCTATTTAATTGATGAGCCAGTGGCGGCAGCAATCGGTGCGGGACTACCAGTGACAGAACCTACTGGTAATATGATTATTGATATCGGTGGCGGCACGACGGAAGTCGCCGTACTCAGTCTCCAGGGGACGGTTCTGAGTGAGTCTGTCCGCATTGCAGGAGATGAACTGAATGAATCTATCACCTTATACATGAAGAAAGTTCACAATTTAGTGATTGGGGAACGCACGGCAGAGGAAATCAAAATTCGTATTGGCTCGGCCTATCCCACAGCTGATGATGAGCATGTCAAGATGGAGATCCGCGGACTACACATGCTGTCGGGTCTGCCGCGCACAGTTACTATTAAGGCTCCAGAGATTCGAGAAAGTATGTCGGAACCGTTGTCTGTCATTATAGATGCAGTCAAGCGGACACTGGAGAGGACCCCACCAGAACTTGCAGCAGACATTATCGACCGGGGAATCATGTTAGCTGGTGGTGGCGCTTTGTTAAAAGGGCTGGATACACTGATTAGTCATGAAACTGGCATTGTCACACATGTGGCAGCCGACCCCCTGAGCTGTGTTGTTTTGGGGACAGGTCGGGTGCTAGAAAACTTTAAGCAACTAGAACGAGTCTTCAGTGGACGTTCTCGTAGCTTGTAGCATCGACATCAAGTTTAGATTGTCAATAGTGATTGTGGTAAGTTTTGCATGTACGCACTACGTCGCTGGTGGGAGCGCTATCGGTTGCAACTAGTGCTAGTATCCCTAGTTTTTGGCTTTGCCTGGGCAATCCGACAAACTCAGGGTGCAGTAGTGTTTGAAGTTTACCAATGGATGACACGCCCTTTCCAATCAGCTCCTACTCGGACTGAGCAGCTGAGTCATCCCCGGATACTGGAACTGGAAGAGCGATTGGCGGAATTAGACAGTCAAAACCATAAGCTTAAGGAATTATTGGGTTATGTAGAACATTCAGAATTGCAGCGACCGCTGGTTGCTCCAGTTATTGGGCGAGGTGCGGATAATTGGTGGCAACAGGTTATTCTAGGACGCGGGAGTGAGGACGGGATCGAAATTGGCTTCATTGCTATGGCAACTGGAGGATTAGTGGGCAGGATAGAAAGTGTCACTCCCCACACCTGTCGCGTATTGTTAATCAGCGATCCCAGCAGCCAGGTGGGTGTGACGATTAGTCGCAGCCGCGATATGGGTTTGATTCAGGGTCAGTCTACTACCCATGTCGTGATGCAGTTTTTCGATAAAGTTCCGAACGTCCGTCGCGGTGATTTCGTTTCTACATCTACTTACAGCCAGTTATTTCCACCTGGTTTACCAGTAGGACGAGTGGAGTCTGTGAGTTTGAACGCCAGCCCTGCACCTAAAGCCATAGTTACACTTTCTACTCCGATTCGCGATCTAGAGTGGGTTGTTGTTTACTCTAAAGGGAAAAACAAGTAAAAATGTGACCGTTTCTGAGTGGCATCCGCTCATACGTCAAGTTATAAATTGGACGGTGACAATCGGGTCAGCGCTCTTATGCCTACTACTGTTGCCAATGCGCCTACCGGGAATGGAATTGTTAGGCATTACACCCAACTGGTCCTTGATTTGGGTAGTGACTTGGAGCATTAAGCGCACAGCTATTCAAGGAGCCAGCGCTGGTCTAGTCTTAGGACTCTTGCAAGATGGCATGACATCACCAGACCCAACTCATACCCTGAGTCTATCTCTGGTGGGAGTTTTGACGGCGCGCTTGCAAAAGCCGCGTTATATCAAGGAAGACTTTATTTCTATTGCCTTAATTGTCTTTTGCATGGCGGTGCTGGCAGAAACATTAACTGCACTACAGTTCAGTTTTATCAGCCACTCATTTGACGTAGATAGCTGTGCTGCTGATGTCCCTTGTTCTACCAATGCTATCCCTAATTTGGCTGAAATTTGGACGTACTACCAGAGAATTGCTCTTGCTTCTGCCATCCTCAGTAGCCTTTGGGCTCCAGTAGTTTATTACCCACTGAATCGATGGTGGGAATGGTTCAATATGCTAAAGCCCTCGAAAGTCCTAAGATT
>JAFAVL010000263.1 GCA_019242465.1 Chroococcidiopsidaceae cyanobacterium CP_BM_RX_35
TTGCTAAGGACTATCTCAAGGAGTTGCTAACACCTCTGGGTGAGGTAGAGACTAGCCGTGATGTTGCGGGGGAAGTTCGAGAGATAGATGTTTGGTTTACGCCAGCAACCCAAAGTCCAGGAGATGCTCAAGGCTTGGGATTACTAGGGCGATTTGCTGCTAGTCCCTCGATTTTTGAACCTTTCCGCAATGCCGTCACACCCAGCGAGATTCGCAGTTGTATGAGCAAACTGTTTGATGTTCATGCTGAGTTAGAACGTCAGGCGAGACGGGAGAAGACAAACGTTCAAGAGGCGGCTTTGCCAATGTTATGGATTCTTTCTCCCACAGCCTCAGTGCCATTGTTGAATGGATTTAAAGCTACCCTTGATGAAGATAACTGGTCGAGGGGAGTCTATTTGCTCGGAGACTCTTTCAGGACAGGGCTCGTGGCCATTCACCAGTTACCGCGCACTCCTGACACCCTTTGGCTGAGAATTCTAGGCAGGGGAAGAGTTCAGCAACAGGCAATTGATGAATTAGCGGCACTGCCGCTAGAGAATCCGTTCCGGTCAAATGCACTGGAGTTACTGTACAGCTTGAGGAGCAACTTAGAAGCGAGTCAAAATTTAGATGTAGAGGACAGGGATTTAATTATGCAGTTATCACCACTTTATCTGCAACGGCTAGAAGAAGCGACACAGCAAGGAAGGCAAGCGGAACGTCGCACCACCCTAGAAAACCTGCTATTGGTCCGCTTTGGCTCGTTGGATGACACCCTATCTGCCATCATTCCCCAGCTGCTTGAGTTGCCGCCACAGGAGTTTACCCGAGAACTCCTGCAATTGTCGCAATTGTCCCGTGAGGAACTACTGGCTAGGTTTGGCCGGTCAACCCTTTGAATTGGCGTCTGACACAGCTCAGTGATGCAGGTTGTAGTAACAAAAGAGCTTTTTCGTGGAATAGGTAATTTCCACCTCTTCTTGACAAGTAGAAATTAAGTATAGATTATAGGTTTATCAAAAGCTCAGGCAATGTTCGATTAAATAACTTTGCATTCAATCCCCCAGTGTGGGCGCTGGTCGGAATTCTGTAGTTTTCCGGTCTACAACCTCATATCTCCGTTCTCTCTCAATTCCCAAATTTGCTAGTCAGAGCGCAGCGGTGACGACACCTCTCGATGGTCCCCAGCACCCATCGTTAGATGAGATGGTCATCGGCAGTGACAGGCTTGGGGTAGGTACTGGAAGGGGATGCACCTTCCGCGCCCGTAGAGCTTCTAATCAAGAAGTTGAGGGCTGTGGGGAGCCAGTGTCGGAATTTGTCAGCTAAACGACATAGACTCGAATTTAAGTTCTGAAGCCGTTGACATCCAGGAGTTAACCCCGAATGGTGAGTAAGTGATGCCAAACTAGAGGGCGGTAGCTGCTCACTCGGGTAGTGATACGGAAGTAGTGGTGAGGCTCAAATCATGTCCAGCTCTGCATTGTAGCCATGAATGAAGTACCAAACAGCTCCAATGTGATTGTTCAGCTTTTTGGAAAATGATAAGCTTTCTCTCACCAGTCGAGAAACCCGTTGTCTGAAGGTATTATTCAATCGTTCAATATGATTAGTTAGACCCGTTTCCTTACCAACGGCTCGATGACGTTTATGGGGAATAACTGTTTTATAAGCTTGCCAAAAATCTGTTTTGTAGCTAATTATTTAAGGATTATTTGCATTAGCTAATATTATACAGGATGCAGACAGGACAAGGGTTCTACCTCACCACTACTGGGAGCATCCCATTTTGGCAGAAACATTAGACAGCCAATAAACCGTTGAGGTAAGCACAACGGACAGACAAGATTTGATTAACATTTTCAGCTTGCCACTGTGCTCCGGAAATTTT
Source organism: Chroococcidiopsidaceae cyanobacterium CP_BM_RX_35 (assembly GCA_019242465.1). The sequence goes on from JAFAVL010000263.1 coordinate 1,874, forward strand.
GATTCGTTTGCCAAGCTGCTTGATGGCTGACTCCACAGCACCTGAACCGATTGAACATAGTTGCTCAGCTTGGTAATATTTGTAGTTGACAATTCGATGGCAATGCTGAGCGAGATAGGCACAAAAGTTTTTCACTTGTTTACCTCGGCAACCAGCAAATAAAGCTTTGGTTGCCTCGACATTTCCCTGCCAAAGTAAAGTTTCAGCCTGTTTGAGCCTCTTGAGTGACCCACCTACCTGACAAAGGTTTTCTTTGAGATGATACCAATCCAAGATTTCCCATCGTTGTTTGTCTGTGCCCAACTCTTGAACTAAATTCCACACTCCCTGATGACCATCTCCCAAGCAGACCAGTGGGTTGACCAATGCTTGGCTATTAACGTAATCAATTAATGATTGATTGTCATCAAAAAAGGCAGCATAATAAATACCATCTAATCTTACAGCCTTGTAATCTCTCCAGTAACTCCCGGCTTTCTGCTCTCAGAACCTGTTTGAGAAGTCTAAACAGCATCAAGCAACTTGCACTTT
>JAFAVL010000383.1 GCA_019242465.1 Chroococcidiopsidaceae cyanobacterium CP_BM_RX_35
CAGACATTATTTGTAGTTACGCATGACGCTGGCGATCTATTGGCGATCGCTGATCGTTGCTGGACTCTCGACCACGGCAACTTGCTCCCCCTTGCCCAAACCGCCGTTCCACAGTCGGTAGCATCAACTAATTATGGCTGATGACCATCTGCTGCTGCCAATGGTTGATCTGTGGCAGCAAACTCTGAGTTGGCAACCGACGACTTTTCAGCAATCTCAATTTCAGCAACTCTATGAACTCATCCTTGCTGGTAACCGCCAGCTAAATTTAACTCGGATTGCAGCACCAGCGGAATTTTGGGAAAAACACCTGTGGGATTCTCTAAAAGGAGTAGCGCTGCTGTTGCAAGCTCCTGCAACCAAGCAGCAGGCAATCGACATTGGTACAGGAGCAGGGTTTCCAGGCATTCCAGTAGCGATCGCCCTAAGCAACTGGACCGTGACTCTACTTGATTCAACCCGCAAGAAAATGACTTTTCTCCAAACCCTAATTGCCCAGATGGGAATTCAGAATATCACAACAGTCACGGACAGAGCTGAAGCGCTGGGGCAACAATCCCAACATCGACAGACTTACGATATCGCCTTGGTCCGAGCTGTAGGACCAGCCTCCGTCTGTGCCGAATATGCTCTCCCATTTTTAAAAATCGGTGGTTTGGCGGTACTCTATCGAGGTCACTGGACAAGCCATGAGGCAGAGACATTGCCCAGTGCTGTCAAGCAGCTTGGCGGCGTAGTCGAGTCAACAGAAGCATTTACAACCCCCATTAGCCATAGCATTCGTCACTGCCTGTACTTACGAAAAGTCATTGACACGCCAGATGTCTTTCCCCGTCCAGTTGGTGTACCTGCGCACCAACCGCTGTAAAGCCCAAATTGGAGGGATGATTTAAGTGTCAAAAGGGAAAATGAGGTTTTGGTCCGTGTGGGTTTGCCTCATGATAGAGGTAGAACGCTTTTAATCAAGATAAGCTCGCTTGTAAATTAGAGTGAGCAAGAATGTGTATGAAAGCTGCTATCATCAACCGCTACGGTTCTGCTGACCTGTTGCAATATGCAGACGTTGAGCTGCCCCAGCTCAAACCTGAGCAAATGCTAGTTAGAGTCTATGCTACTAGCGTTAACCCCATTGACTGGAAAATTAGAAAAGGCATGCTGAAATTGCTCACGGGCAACCAATTTCCAATCATCTTGGGCTTTGATGTTTCAGGAGAAGTGGTAGAAGTCGGCGATCGGGTGAGTCGTTTCAAACCGGGGGATTCAATTTATGCCCGGTTGTCTCAAATAGCTGGTGGAGCCTATGCAGAATACGCTGCTGTTTCGGAGCAAGTGGCAGCTCATAAACCCACAAATATGACTCATGAGCAAGCTGCGGCTGTACCACTAGCCGCCATGACAGCTTTGCAAGCCTTACGCGATGAGGGTCAGCTTCAGGCGGGACAGAAGGTACTGATTAATGGTGCTTCGGGGGGAGTGGGCACGTTTGCCATTCAAATTGCCAAGGTTTTGGGAGCAGCAGAGGTAATAGCAGTTTGCGGTTCTAAGAATACGGAACTGGTGAAAAGTTTGGGAGCTGATCGCATCATTGATTACACCCAACAGGATTTCACAAAGGACATAGTTAAGTACGATATCGTCTTCGACGTGGTGGGTAAGCGATCGCTTTCTGAGTGCAAAGATGCGTTGCAGCCGCAGGGAATCTACATCACTACACAGCCTTATCCCAACAATTTTTTCCAGAGCTTCTTAACGTTATTGATACCAGGTCAAAAATCTAAGGTGATTCTGCTCAAATCTAGCGGCTCAGATTTGACTTACCTAAAGGAGCAAATTGAAGCAGGCAAGATCCGCTCTGTCATCGACCGTACCTACCCTTTATCTGAGACAGCCTCGGCTCACGCTTACAGTGAAACAGAGCATGCAGTTGGCAAGATTGTGATTACAACGGCAGGCTAAACTGTGAGTGACAAACCGCTGGCGAAAATTCATTATCGCTAGATACGCATATAGGGAAGTGGCTAGTAGTTGCCTCTTGGGAATTAACAGAGGATGGATTTGTCATTACGGCGTTTTTCACCCGCCGTCGTCAATACTTAACTAAGAGGAGGCAGTTATGACCCTAGCCAGTATTGATATTGAGCAGTACGTAGAATTGGCTGCAAACGTTAAGCGGCTTCCCAAAGGTGATTTTTACTTGTCTTATGATGCTGAGGCAGATGTAGTGTATATTAATTTCCAAAATCCCGCTAACTCTGCCGATGATAGCGAACTTACTGATGACGACATTATCATCCGCTACAATGAGAACGAAGAAATTATCGGACTAACCATTCTTCACGCCAGTAAGCGGTAGTGAATGGACTGTGTTCACAGTTCATCTTTCATACATATTTCCGCTCACTCTAATTTACGAGCAAGCTTATCTTGATTAAAAGCTTTTTACCTCTATCTGTACACTTCCGCGACCGATGTTTGCGGTACAATTTCCGAAATAAGTGGGCGCAGGGTATGCAGATATTCAACACAAGCCTGTACTCAGTTTTCAATTGATACCTTTGTAACTTTTTGTAGCAAAAATGATTGACTATTATCACCAATTCTTAAAACATTTTGAGTTAGTGTACTAAAACCTAATTTCTCGTTCAGGTAGGGATACCGCTTAACCGTGCGTTCTGCCTAATCTTTCCCTCTCGAAATCTGATGGAAGTGACGAAGGTGCATGAATCCAAAACCCTCAAAAAACTACAGGCTCACCTGCGTCATCTAGTCGGAAAGGCAATCTGCGATTACAACATGATCGAGGATGGCGATCACGTGATGGTGTGTCTGTCAGGCAAAGACTCCTACACCATGCTCGATTTGCTACTGCTCCTCCAGCGTTGTGCTCCAATCGAGTTCGAAGTCAACTGTGCGGTTCACAGGAGAACCTGCAACGAACGCAAATTAGACAATTTCTACAAACTTGGGAGCAGGAACATCCAGGACGGCTTGACAATTTGTTTCATAGCCTGCAAAATATTGCACCGTCCCATCTTGCCGATCCTCGGCTCTTCGACTTTGCTAGCCTAGGTACTCAGCGCGATGGTCTGTAAGCGTTCCCTCGATTCACTAGTACTTATTCCCATCAATAGATGAATAATCCCTCTTTTTCAAGGAAACTGACTGTATCAAAACAATGCCGCATCTGTGCTGTTGCCGCTCGTCGGCAAAGGCATAATTTTTAGGCAAGCGGCAAAATCGCCGGATGAAACAGTTTTCCATAACTTAGGACTTCAAAGGAGACAAGATGAAAGCAATCGGTAGACTTTTACGCCCAATAGCGCTGTTGCTGACAGTAATTCTGACGTTTACAACTCTAAGTGCCTGTGGAGGCAAGAGTTCAGCAACGCTGCCACCACCCGTTGATGATACGCGCGGTGCTGCCGTTCAACCTCAAGCACATAAGGGATTAACGCTGAAGCAGAAAGGGGTGGTCTTGGCTGGAGCCGCCGCACTTTACTATCTCTACAATCAGCATAAGAACTCGCAAGAGCAAGGACCAAAGGGTCAGTACTATCTTTCCAAGAATGGACGAGTCTATTATCGTGATGACCAACACCGCGCTCACTATGTCACGCCCCCACCGAATGGGATTCAAGTGTCAGAAGCTGAGGCACGAAAGTATCGTGACTTCCAGGGCTACAATAATAGCCCCACTGGTCGGGATTTAACCAGTCTAGGTCAAGCCTCTGCTCCAGCTATGTAACGATAGCCCTTTTTAGTTTAACCGTACAAGCAAGTATAGCTTCAGCCATAATACTGACGGCTGAAGCTTTTTTATTTATGTAAGTTTAGCTTGGCATAATCTAATAGCAGCTAGACAGCAGGAATTGCATTCATGGTTAGACCTACTGCCCTACCTAAAAGATATCGCAGACAGTTCGTTCGCTGGTTACTTAGAGAAGATAGAAACGAAAAGGTGGGGCGGCATTCTCAGCATCCCTGGTGGCAGGTTATGTGCTTGACAGGAGTCGATTACTTTTCAACACTTGGTTACCAACCAGGGATCGCCGCACTAGCAGCAGGGGTACTCTCTCCTTTAGCTACATTAATTCTGGTCCTAGTAACGCTGTTTGGAGCATTACCGATCTATCGGCGTGTGGCAGCAACGAGCCCCCGTGGGGAGGGGTCGATCGCAATGCTCGAACGTCTCCTTCCCTGGTGGCAAGGCAAGCTATTTATACTGTGCCTGCTTGGCTTTGTCGCTACCGATTTCATCATTACCATTACACTTTCGGCGGCAGATGCGACAGCACACATTATTGAAAATCCTCTAGTACCAGGTTTTCTCCACGGACAAACCATCAGCATTACGCTCATATTAATTGCATTACTGGGAGGGGTATTTCTCAGAGGTTTTGGAGAAGCGATTGGGATTGCAGTTGTCCTAGTTGGTGTCTACTTGCTGTTGAACTTAGTCACCATTGGTGTCGGTGTATATCAGCTGCTGCATCACGTAGATCTGATTGCTCATTGGCAAGGTGCGCTGTTAACAAAATATCCTAACCCTTTCGTCATACTTGGCATATCTGGGCTGCTATTTCCTAAATTGGCACTAGGCTTATCTGGATTTGAGACGGGTGTAGTAGTTATGCCGTTGGTCAAAGGTAGTAGTAGCGACACAGCAGCACACCCCATAGGGCGCATTCAAAACACGTACAAACTGCTGACGAGTGCAGCGGTGATTATGAGCTTCTTCTTGCTCACAAGTAGTTTGGTGACAACGTTGCTGATTCCAGCAGCGGAATTTCAACCTGGGGGCAAAGCCAATGGGCGTGCCCTCGCCTACTTAGCTCATTGCTATTTAGGCAATGGCTTTGGGACAATTTACGATTTGAGTACAATTTTCATTCTCTGGTTTGCTGGCGCATCAGCTATGGCTGGATTGCTCAATATTGTCCCTCGCTATCTGCCGCGCTACGGTATGGCACCCAATTGGACTAAGACCACTCGCCCTTTAGTCTTGGTATATACAGCGATCGCTTTTGCTGTAACAATTCTATTTAAAGCTGACGTGAACGCTCAGGGTGGAGCTTATGCAACAGGTGTGCTGGTGTTGATCAGTTCAGCCTCATTTGCTGTAACTCTATTGGCATACCATCGGCAAGCCAAGCGAGGAATGCTAGTTTTCAGCTTCATTACCTTAGTATTCCTCTATACCACTATTGCTAACATTATTGAGAGACCGGAGGGGGTGCGAATTGCTGCTTTCTTCATCGGTGCAATCATCATTACCTCACTGGTTTCACGAGTCTGGCGCTCTACTGAACTGCGGGCAGAGCGAGTTGAAATGGACGAAGCTGCCCGTCGCTTCATCACTGAAGTAAGCCAGGGCACAATCCGATTGATTGCAAATCGATTGAATGATGGAAGCGATAGGGAATATTTCTTAAAAGAGAAGGAAGTGCGCGAGGACAATCTTATTCCGCCGACAGAACCAATTTTATTCCTAGAAATTTTAATATCAGATGCTTCGGAATTCACACAAACGATTCGAGTGCAAGGATTGCAGGTTGGCAGCTACCGCATCTTACGAGCCCAGAGTGCCGCCGTACCGAATGGGATTGCCGCCATTCTTCTGGATATCCGGGATCAAACAGGTAAGCTGCCACATGCTTACTTTGGCTGGATAGAGGGTAACCCAATCCAATATCTGTTACGCTTTATCCTCTTTGGCGAAGGAGATATTGCTGTCGTTACCCGTGAAGTGTTACGCAAAGCTGAGAGGAATCCTGAACGGCGTCCTGCTATCCATATTGGAGGTTAAGGGATAGGTCGTAAATCACAGCTTGGATGTATCAGCATGCTGCTTCAGTTCATCTAAAGACACATATTCCAGAGTAGATGCGTGAGTAGCTG
>JAFAVL010000431.1 GCA_019242465.1 Chroococcidiopsidaceae cyanobacterium CP_BM_RX_35
CCCCACTTAATCTCAATCAAAAGATTGGGAAATGTGAGCTTGGGAAGCTCTTCCCAAGCTCATTAACTTATTAGACCAACCTATATGTGATTAGCAGCAAGTAAAATTAGACTTGTGACTTACGCAGATAAACTAAAGTTCCAGCAATTAGAGCCAGAATTCCTAACACTAAGTTAGCGCTCATAAAGGCAAAACCATAACCTTGAAAAGCAAAAGTAGTCCATATCCAACCTGCAATCAGACTTCCTAAAGCTTGTCCTAGTACACGGGATATTGAAAGGAAACAAGAAGCCAAAGACTCCACCCCTTTCGGGGCTAAACTCAGCACAGCAGCACTATTAGCTGCTTGGAACAAACATCGACCTAAACCTAGTCCCAGGATTCCTATTCCAATTTGGCTAGTTATTCCTTGAACCCAAGACGATACGGCTAACACTATTGCTCCAAAAAGAGTGACTTTGGCAAAACCTAATTGATCGGAAAGTAATCCAGCCCGACATCCTAGAAGGAGCGTAATCAATGAAGGAAACAAAAGTAAAAGACCAACTTTACTAGGAGTAAATCCTTGAGACTGAAGATAAAAGGGTAAAATTAAAACTGTGCCAAATGTATGCGCAAAGAAAAATACTGAGGCAAGTAAAGCTAGAAAAAAACGAGGAACTCTTAGTAACTGTCGTAACCCCACTCTTAGTTTTACTTCTGCTAAATTGGGTAAATTATTACTTAGGGCAAAGGCCAGGATTCCTAAAGGTAAATTGAGTAAGAACACGCTTTGCCAGCCCCAATATTCTACAATTATTCCTCCTATCGGCGGACCTAAAAGTGTTCCCGCTGCTGATGCTGAAATTACCAGGCTTAGTGCCCAACCTCGACGCTCTGGAAAAGTGGCTGCCGCCAGTCCTGGTACCAATCCTACAATGCCAGCACCAGCCACCCCTTGTAAGAATCGTAATAACAGCAGGGCATCAAACCTCTGAGTCAAGGCAAGTACCAAAGAAAACAAGCTAAATGCTAGGAGTGAGCTACGAAACACTCGTCCTGTGCCCCAAAGATTGGCACATGATGAAAGGGGGATGAAAGTCACAGCTGAACCTAGGAGATAAAGTGAAGTCGCTCCTTGAACCTCACTAGCTGTGACTCTGAAGCTTTGACTTAAGTCAGGTAGAGCAACAGTGAGTATGCTGTAATCCAGTGTTGAAAGAATTACTCCCACCAAAAGAGAAGCAAAACGTAAATCCATTGAGAGAGTCCTTGTAGTTTTTCTAGATGGCTTATCATATGCTCCACACAGGGAGTAATCATTTAAGTCTTCAACTTGAACTAAGCTACCGCGGGAACACCCTCTTGATAATGCAAATTAACTACACTGTGTCTTAATAAAGCCCTAAATTGGGCTAGTCCTGCCTCTTCTTTATCTCCGATTACATAGGTGAAATTGCGAAGATAGGTAGAAATCTCCTTATCAGATAAAAAGAAGTTTTTAGCATGAAAAGCTGCTAGTTCTTCCAAGTTTTTCATTCCTTTCTCAAAAGAATTATGCACGGCTTCAAGCAGGTATCTTTTCTTGGAAATTGCCAAATCATTACGTACTACCCAGCGAGCAAACACAAATGGTAAATTCTGCCATTTCATCCACTCTTCTCCTAGATCGTATACATAAGGCATTGTATTTCCTTTCTTCTCTCGTAAAGCGTTATCACCAATCTCTAGCCAAGTCTTTCCCTTAATGTTGCGCAGATAACCTCCTGGTTGAAGGTGATATCTTTGCTCTAGAATCAATTGCATCAAGCGAACAGAAGTGGAAGTGTCTTGTGTTACCCCAATTACCTTGCCGTCTAACTTTTCAATTGGTTTTTGTGAAAACAGCAGTACACTTTGGGCTTGGTTATATGAACAGACGCCATGCATGCCTAATGGCTCAAAGTTAGCCTCTTGTCCGATCCAATCCATCACTGACATAATTCCAGCATCCACTTTACCCTGAGCCGCTAACTTACCAAATTCACTGGGCATACATGGAATTAATTCAACTCCCCATTTCTCACTTTCCCAATAAAAAGGAGTGACATTTAAGTAAGTTAAATAACCAACACGAATCATCAAACTATCCTCCAGTCTATGGTATGAATAGCTTTACAAAATAGCTGCTTTTCTCTAATAAGTAGACAAAACAAGAATAGGACAAAAATATAAAATGTCCTCAAATTTGCCTTGATTCGCCTACTTTTTTGCTAAAACTATCAAGCTATTTTTTGAGCTTCATTTAAAAGCTTAATGACTTTTAACTAGTTTTGTAATCCGAGAAAACGACTAATAAAAAAGATTTAAGAGTTGTGACTGGGAAATTTAATAAGTACTCTTACCAAGAAAACTATTCAGCAATATTACTTAGATCACTTGTAAAAAATGTTGCTACTTAATTGAATTTTCCGGCTTCGCTGTAAAAACTACTGAAGTACCACAGCTAGCTTCGGTTCCCAAACCAAGTACAGCGATGGGTTTCTGGTTTCTTAACTTTGGGCGGTTTGATGCCGGCTTGTCAGGGGATGCCGCAAAGAGGTCATAGTTGAATAGCTAGCGTAGGCATTTGCCAACTTAACCTTAATTAAAAGAGTTTAAAACACAAGCCTGGGAATTCATTCCCAGGCTTGTTAATTTCAGGCATCTAGATTCTGGCTTGAGGTAAAGCTTGCTTATCTCTTAGGAGAAATCAGCATCATCATATTTCGCCCTTCTTTTTTAGGTGCCTGCTGCACCTCTCCTATTTCCTGGAGGTCGGTTGCCATCCGCTTCAGCAACGTCTCCGCTAAGTCACTGTGTTGAATCTCCCGACCCCGGAACATAACGGTTGCTTTCACTTTGTCGCCATCTTTGAGAAAGCGCTCAGCCTGGTTAATGCGCACCTGGTAGTCATGCTCTTCAATCTTATAGCGCATCTTGACTTCTTTAACATCGGCAGTATGCTGCTTTTTCCGGGCTTCCCGTGCCTTTTTCTCCTGTTCAAACTTATACTTGCCGTAGTCCATAATCCGGCAGACAGGAGGATCAGCCTTGTCGCTGAGCAGAACAAGATCTAGTTCTTTTTCCTCTGCTAGTTGCAGTGCCTCTTGTGGGGTAATTATCCCCAGTTGTGAACCGTCAGTATCAATCACCCGAATCTTCGGGAAGCGAATGCGTTCATTAATCTGGGGTAAATCGCGAGTTCTTCTTTTTTCTATCACAGGCGTTAAGAATCAATGGCAACTGTTTTTGTGGCTTTACTTTCGGCTGTTGGATCGACTAAACTACCACAGTCTGTTTCTAAACAGCTCGAAAGCTATGTAAAATAACTGGGGCTTAGGAGCGAGGCAAGCAACTCGCGCCGTCGATCTATACAAAACAGATGTCTTTCAGTAGTACTTGCACTTCACTTTAGCAAATTTTTTAGCTAGCAAGGGGTAGGGAAATTCCCCATTGTTGTAAAAATTGCAAGCGCAATGCTCTTGGGCAAAAGCTTTCGTCGTCAGTGCCGCTGAGACTGGATACAAATCGTTATAATAGTCGAGACTTCATTAATACTTTGAAATAGGGCGAACAGGATGAATTCCCAGCACTGGCAGCAGAGGGTTGGCAGTCAAAGAGACTGGGTCTGGCACGGCTGGCAAACTCGCTACACCTATATTCGCCCCTCTACGCCAAACCAGCAAGCAACACCGCTAATACTAGTGCATGGATTTGGAGCCTCAATCGGGCATTGGCGCCACAACATAGGGGTACTTGGTGAGTATCATACTGTCTATGCGTTGGACCTGCTAGGTTTTGGTGCTTCTGAAAAGGCTCCGGTTAGCTACAAAATAGACCTTTGGGTTGAGCAAGTCTACGATTTTTGGCGCACATTTATCCAGCAACCTGTAGTGATGCTTGGTAATTCTATTGGTTCGCTAGTTGTCCTAGCTGCTGCTACAGTGCATCCAGAGATGGTGCAAGGTTTAGTGATGATGAGTTTGCCAGATCTAGCAATAGAGGCAGAAGCAATCCCCCAGTTCCTGCAACCTGTTGTGGTAGCAATTAAATCTCTGGTTGCCTCTCCTCCTGTGCTGAGAACCCTGTTTCGGGTAGTTCGTAGACCCTCCATCGTGCGTCGCTGGGCTGGCGTAGCCTACGCTAATCCAGATGCTGTTACTGATGAATTGGTGGAAATCCTTCTCTGTCCTGCCTACGACCGAAGAGCGGCTCAAGCCTTTAGCGCTATCCTCAAAGCCATGATTAGCGCTCAGTTTGGTCCTAACGTCAAAGCAGTATTACCAACCTTGGAGATTCCTTTACTGCTGATTTGGGGTCAGCAAGATCGAATGGTTCCTCCAGCGCTAGCGAGTCAGTTGAGTGAGTACAACCCCAATTTACAGCTTTTAAAGCTAGAGCAAGCTGGACACTGTCCTCATGACGAATGTCCAGAGCAAGTGAACCAGATCGTTTTAGATTGGATTGAGAAGACAAAACCCTCTGCCAGCAGGGTAGCAGAGAGTTTTGGAAGCAAAAGCATTTATAGAGGGAGTGATCGCAGCTAGAGAATTGCTCTAACTGACCGTTACCTGATCGCTTTCCACATTTGTGGCACCACTGACTCCGAGAGCCACAGAAATCATTTGGTTAAGAGTTTCCTGACTAGGTGCTTCTCCTTTTAAAACCACGACGCCACCTGTCTGGGCAACATACACCGTTTCAATATCCTGCAAACTCGGATCTTGGTCGAACGCAAGTGCTACGCGCTTTGCTAGTCCACTTTGATCGTATTCTCCATTTAATCCTACGCGCTCTGGAGGAATCGAAGCATCAGAAGATTCAGTTGTTGTAGCGCTTTCATCCTGTGGCACTGCATTAGGGTCAGATGCTGGAGTAGGATTGACTTGGGCGTTTTCAGGTTTTTCGAGTCCAAAAAGTCGTTGTAACCAACCCATAGAAGTGTTTTCTCTTATTAGATTCAACACTCTATTTAAGTTGATTAACGGAATTAATGCATCTTCCTAAAAAAAGATGTAATGTTTTCTAATCTGTAGCCCTTCAGACAGATTCTGTATTATTCGCTTTCTAGTCTTCCACTTGATATCCCAACTCTGCCAAGCGGAGGCGAGACTGACGCCATTTAGGTTGCACCTTCACAAATAACTCTAGGTAGACCGAGCCCGCAATCAACTTTTGGATTTGTGCGCGAGCGGCAGTGCCGATTGCCTTGAGCATACTACCGCCTTTGCCAATAAGAATAGCTTTTTGGGAGGAGCGCTCAACGTGGATAGTGGCAAACACACGAGTTATTGTTGGTGCTTCCTCCACTTTGTCAATTGCGATCGCGACCGAGTGCGGCACTTCTTCACGGGTGAGTAGCAAAATCTGTTCCCGGATCAGTTCTCCCATGATAAAGCGTTCTGGTTGGTCGGTCACCAGATCGGGAGGATAGTAATAAGGTCCTGGTTCTAAAAGTTCAATTAAAAACTGCTTGAGCGACTCCATGCCTTCACCGCTCTCGGCAGAAAACTTCACCGTTTGCCAGAAATGGGGTTGAACGATTTGAGTATAACTACTGTCTAGGTGTTGAGCATCTGGGGGCTGTTGGTCTATCTTATTCAACCCCAAGACGACTGGTGTCGTGGTGTGACTAAGCAGATCAACTATGTAGCGATCACCGCCTCCTGCCTCCACTGAGCCATCCACGACAAATAGCACCACATCTACTGCATCAATCGCCAGTTTGGCATTTTGCACCAGCACTTCCCCCAGTCGGTGATGGGGTTTGTGAATTCCTGGCGTATCCACAAAAATCAGCTGAGCTGCTGACGTGGTTAGGATACCCCGCAGCCGATTACGAGTTGTCTGTGCCACTGGTGAAGTGATGGCAATCTTTTGCCCCACCAGTTGGTTCATCAATGTTGATTTGCCGACATTGGGGCGTCCGATCAAGCCAACAAAGCCCGACCTATACTCAGGCGGAGCTTGGGGGATGAGGTCGCTATCGATTTGACTCTCTAACACCTAATTCTGCTTCATCCAACTAAACATTGCTCGTAAATCTCTGCCAACTTCCTCAACCGGGTGTTCTGCCTCTTGGCGACGCATAGCGGTGAAGCCAGGTTTACCCGACTGGTTCTCTAAAACGAATTCCCGCGCAAACTGACCTGATTGAATTTCTTGCAGAATCTTGCGCATCTCAGCGCGAGTCTGGTCAGTAACAATACGAGGACCACGAGTATAGTCGCCGTACTCAGCTGTATTAGAGATGCTGTCGCGCATTTTGGCTAAGCCCCCTTCCACAATCAGGTCAACAATCAGCTTCACTTCATGGAGACATTCAAAGTATGCCAACTCTGGCTGATAGCCAGCAGCGACAAGAGTTTCATAGCCTGCTTTAATCAGGGCGCTAAGACCTCCGCACAGCACAGCTTGCTCGCCAAACAAGTCAGTCTCTGTTTCTTCCCGAAAACTGGTTTCTAGAATACCAGCACGAGTACCACCAATACCCTTAGCATATGCCAAAGCGCGATCGCCTGCCTGACCCGTTGCATCCTGATACACAGCAAATAGACAAGGTACCCCTTGTCCTTGCTCATAAGTCCGTCGCACCAAATGCCCTGGTCCTTTCGGTGCAATCATCACCACATCAACATCATCTGGCGGTACAACCTG
>JAFAVL010000609.1 GCA_019242465.1 Chroococcidiopsidaceae cyanobacterium CP_BM_RX_35
CAGTACCTCGATTGGGTTAATTTAAAGGCCTATGATTTTTACACCGGGTCCAGTTCGACAACCCATTTTTCGGCCGCGCTCTATTCCGTCTCAAGCGATCCCGAACCGGATCCTCAGAAGCGCTCCTCGAATAATGTAGATGCCGCGGTTAAGGCATATCTCTCCGCTGGCGTGCCGACTGCCAAGCTCGTCGTCGGAGTGCCATTCTTTGGCTACGGCTGGGAAGGGGTGCCCAATGTCAATCACGGCTTATATCAACCCGCAGGCGGTCTCGCTCAAGGAACATGGACCAATGATGGGGTTTTCGACTACGAGGACCTGAGCAGCAATTACTTCCAAACCTTTCTTCGATACTGGAGTATGGAAGCGTCGGCGCCCTGGCTCTATAGCCCGGATGCTGCAATTATGATCGGCTACGACGATCCACAGTCGCTTGGTCTCAAGGCCGACTACGTCAATTTCAATAACCTCGGCGGAATAATGATTTGGCCGCTTAGTGCTGACGATTCCAAATCTACGCTGGTCAGAACCCTCGCGCTTAAGCTCAACCTTTCTCAACCAACTGGGTCCAACCCGAGTCCAGTCCCGCAGCCTGCCACATCAGCTACGACGGACAATTCTACGCGCCGCATCCCTAAGGCAACTTATGTGAGTCTGACTATACCGACTAATAATTCTCGTGATAGTTTTTCAGAAGGAAGGGCCGTAATGAAGTTCAGTTATGTGCGGCAGCTGGGGCTACAGCCTGGGGAGGTGGATGCAGCCTGGACTGGGCTCTCGTTAGCCGGTTCCTTGGGCGGCGATGCGATGGATGTCGTCAGCAATGGTACCCTGGCAGATACTTTGCGTATGTTCGAAGGGTCGCCCATGCCTTCTCTTCTGCCTGCTCCAAGCGTGTTTGCAACCGTGCCTTCATCAGCGCTCCTGGCGTTCGGCAAGAGTGTAATTGACCTCCGAAAGCAGTCATTGACCAAATTGAATCACCAGTCATCTAACGCTGCACTACCGCCCGCTTCGAGTGCCCTTTCCACACTACCGACACAACAGAGTGCTCACGCCCTAACTCGCGTTTCGGCAACCTCTGCTCCAAAGATCGCCCCGATGTCCCTCGATCTGTCGACCACCATCGGACGTGCGCTCAATCTCACCAACAAAGCGATCGGCGCGACCAACGTGTTCGAAGCGGATGTAACAGCAACACCGATAGGCATGCTCAATCTCGAACGACTGGAGATGACACCGGCCGGGATAGAACGCGGTGAGCTTCTGGCCACAATCCCATTGGCACCAATGGAACAGACAGCGGTCGTGCAGAAGGAATGGTCGGTCACCTCACAAGAATTCACCTCAATCGTGACCGACTCTTTGGATAACTATAGCGAAACCGGAGTTACCGAAAATACCGACCTTTCGCAATCCACTACGTCACAGACACAACACAGCAATCAGTTCAATATCAATGCGACCGTATCCGGTGGCTGTGGTTTTGTCACCGGCTCGGTATCAACGGGATTTACAGCGCAAGATTCCAATTCACAATCGGCAACGGACAGTCGGAAGCATGCGGTGGAAACGACGCGGAAGGCGTCGTCGCGAGTCAAGCAAGAGCACAAGATGACGATCTCGACTACGACTGTCACAGGCACCTCGGAGACAACCACGAGGACTTTGCAGAACCCCAGTGCCACCGATCCTATGCGTATCGACTACTTCAGCATGATGCGAAAGTGGCGCGTAGGTCTTTACCGATATGGCTTGAGGCTGACCTATGACATCGCAATACCTGAGCCAGCTGGCACTTTACGAGAGGCGTACATGCAACTGAGCAATCTGCAATCGCAAGCATCGACTGTGTTTACAATGCCGCTGAAAATTTCAGATATAACGGCAAAGGCTTATACAGATCCGTCGTCACCTCTAATGCAATACGCCACTCAATGGGGCGTGCCGGTGCCGCCGCCCCCTGAATCGCCGGGGCCCACCTTGTCCCTGGACGGTGTGCCGCCACTCGCGGATGATGATTCATGGCATTTCTTTACGCTGCCATTCAATGTGCCGGACGGATATTGGGTGACCGACATAAGTGTGAAAGCTCAGGTCGGGTTCGCTGAGAAGTGTGGCAATAATAAGAATACATTCGGAGTTCCGGCGGCCTCCTATCAGGATAGCAATAATAACCAGGGCTACGAGGTTAACCTTACTAAGCAATCTGGGTTTATGAAGCAGGCGACTGGTTCGCAAACTATCACTTTCTTTTTCCAATGTGCAAACACTGCATGGGTTGGCCTTACAGTGCAGACAGACCCGACCGATACTGCTGTGAATCAGTGGGCGGCGACGGTTTGGGACGCACTTAATAATGCCGGGCAGACTGCTTTCTATGCACAGCAGCAGGCCCTCAATTCGCAAATACAAGCATTGCAGGACCAAATAAATAATGTGGACACCCTTACACTCCGACGGGAAGAGAATGACGAAATCATGAAAGGTGTCTTACGCTGGCTGCTCGGTCCCGCCTTCGAGTTCATGCCGTCAGAGGTTTTTGCGCTTTTTGGCGTTTTTGGCTCGCCGCCCCCTAATCCAGCAGCATACAATTTCCTCACGCATGGCGTGTCCTTTACAGGGAACGACCTCGCAGTTTATGATCCAACTCTTGATCCAACCCTCTCTGCAACAGATCTCTCTGTAACAGATTGGTCAACCATGTTTAACTACCAAGAGATGGTCAAGTTCGTCAATGAGGCCATTGAATGGGAGAACGTACTATATTTTTTGTATTCATATTTCTGGGACGTTCCTCTGAGCTGGAATTTCATTCGGCAGATTAAACATCCTGACGCAACCAGGCAAGCGTTTCTGCGGGCGGGAAGTTCACGCGTGGTCTTGACTATCCGCAAGGGCTGGGAGAACGCCTGGGTGTCCTTTGTCGAAACAGGGGGATTTACAACAACTCTCATCCCCGAGCATCCTTACATGTCGATCGTGCAGGAAATGCAGGCTTACGATGATACGAACTATCCAGGTATTCCTGCCGCCAATCCAGCGTCCGGTCCGACCGCCGATCCGGAAGACTCGGTCGCTACGACTTCGAGTGGATCGGTTCCTGCTAGCACAACAGCCGTTACGATCCCTGTTGACTCGAACGCGGGTTTCATTGTCGGTTACACCGCCGTGATCGATTCATACGGTTCTGTCAGTACCACGTCGAGTTCCTACGTAAGCAACCCGGTGAGCATTCCGGTTAATTCAAGCACGGGTTTCGTCGTCGGCCAAGCCGCGGTCATCGACACCGCTGATTCCGGGTTTCAAGAAACTCAAATTGTCACGAGCATTCCCGACCCTACGCACATCACCGTGCAAATGCTGAAGTACGACCATAATGGCGCTCTAACGCCCTTTCCCATTGTGCAGAACATACAGGAATCGCAGATCATCACCGCCATTCCTGATGCTCCTGATACTACCCATATCACTGTCCAAAAGCTGAACTACCCACATGATGGAAGGACGGCACCCTTTCCAGTTGTGCAACCAGGCGAGAAAGGCATTCTTATATCGGAGTGGTTCGAGTACACACCAACGTCCGGGACGGATATTGCAGTTACGAGCAATTTGGCTAAGATTAGCTAGCTAAGTAGTATGATTATACTCTCTCATCAGGAACAGATATCGCAATTACAAGCCAATTGTGAGCATTTTCTAATGTCACCACCGTGTAGTGTTCAAAACTCAAGAGAAAGATACGTATGTATATCATTCAGAAATTATTTTAGTTGAGAAATGTAGGTTGATTTCTATGAAATTGTGAGGCAGATGATGTTAGTTGGATTCAATTATCCCTGGCCCGCAAATCGATATATTACTATCGGACCAAGCCTTGCACCTCGTGGACGGCCACAGCCATGGACCTTAGACAAAACAATGACAAACAATTTCAAAATTTTGAAGGATGCTGGCATATCAGTGGTTCGTATGTGGCTGATGGCTGATGGCACAAACTATGATGGAATAGTTGAGACTGGATTTGCTAATAATCGAGGGATATATTGGGACTTTATTCCTCCTGAACACGTGGATGCATCCTTTCTCAATGACTTTAGGACGCTTTTAGATATTTGTGAAGGTGCGAAGATTCAACTTATGCCTGTCTTAATTGACTTCACTTTTTTCGCTGAACCTCTCAATAGTACTTATGTAAGATTCCCTAGACCCGGATTTAACCTCACTAATCTAGACTACTCAGGAGGTAAAAGATCCATTGCCGCTAATCCTTCATTTCGCCAAAAGTTTATTGAAGGTACCTTCGAGCCTCTCCTTAAGATTGCATCAGAGAAGAAAGAAAGCATTTATGCATTCGATGTGATGAATGAGCCTTGGTGGTGCATTGATCGATTTCCGTTCGGCTCTCCCTTTGCTGGGCAGAGGATGGAGAAAAATGACTTGATATCTTTTTTGTTAGAGTGTACGGCTTCAATTAAGAAATTTGGACTAAGATCTACGATAGGACATCGTTTCCTTAGCGATGTAATCAACACCTTCTCGATAGTAAAAGTAGACTTAACACAGCACCACTATTATCCTAAAACGTTTCAGTATACAGATTGTTTGCAGGTTCCTAACGTTTATTCCAAACCAGCAAAAATACTTGGTGAATTTGCCTCCATTACATTAAGAGAGTTTGAAGCATTGAAGAGGAGCGCAGAGAATGAGAGAGACCCCAAGCGCAAAGCTATACTTGATAAGGATGTTAAGGATTTCGACATTCAGAAAGGAACTTGGCCAGACTTAAAAGGGATGGACAACGATTCTAGAACTGTCCTAGAAGTGAGGCTAAAATATCTGGAAAAGCTTGGGTATGAACTTGCTATGATGTGGAACGATCCTGTTGCTCCAGAGAAACAAACGAGCGACGTTATCAAATTAGCCCCAGAGAAGCTCGAAAGTATCAAGCGATTCACATCTAAGCCATAATTTTTCAGATGTTCACTGAGTATGTTCAGATTCTTGTGTCAATGCTTCCAATTCGCTCCGAGCACTACAGTTGTACCTAGCAAAAGAGACATAATTTTACGAATTGTATCAACGATTTTAGAGACTTATCAGCTTGTCATTAAACCTGATAGAGAACCTTACTGCAAGCCTTTCAGCTTCTAGTTGGTTATCTACAACTGTAGTGCTAAAGCTTTTGACAATCTGAGCTTGACATTT
>JAFAVL010000653.1 GCA_019242465.1 Chroococcidiopsidaceae cyanobacterium CP_BM_RX_35
CCTTGGGGATCAAAGGCGAGATTTTCTGCCATTCCACATCACTCAGATCGCTATCGTAGGCACATCGGCTCATCTGCAAAACTCTACTCTCTACTCACTTCCAGCCTACCAAACCTCCTTTTCAAACAGGTTCTCACCGTAGACGCACTTTTCCCCGATCCACACTAATTTCTGAGATCCCTTGAAGTGCAGATGGTAACGGTAATTCTTGTCGAAGAACTAATCTTTGTTGGGTAGAGTGACCCACAACCATTCCTGTCAAGGCCTCAATCTCCGCTGACGCATTCTGATATGACTCATTAGCCGACAGGCGCAAACAGCATTTTTCCAGGAGAGGACTCAACTGTGAACCTGGCTTCAATCCCAAACTTTCGGCTTGTTTTGTTTTTAACTTTAGGATTCCCACACAACTTTTTACTTTTCGAGTCTTCCCGGTTTTGATTCCTGTTGTTTGTTCGATAAAAAAATTGCTATCTCTGGAATGACATGTTTTAACATATGCGAACGCACAGTCTTTTCAATGCTTTCCAGATTGCTTACTTCTGCTAAGTTTGTCTCCTCCTACAGGATACCTGCTAGTTCTCGCAGGCAGGCTTGCAGACGTGCTTGCTTTTCTGGTGTCATCAGCTTTATGTGCCACTTGTATGTTCCTCTCTATTTTGCCACCACTGGTAGATCTGCCAAAGTGGGATGCTCCCCCACTACTTCCATATCACTACCATTTTTAACCGATTTGAGTATGATGGTTGAAGTCACTGCCTTGGAGTAACAGTTAAACCAAAGGGCAGCTCAACTGCCTGAAGATGTTGAAGTGGCAATAAATGTCCAGCTTGCCATATATGTTCCAGCGTACTTGTTTGAATCGTCAGTACCGCTATCTGGAATAAACCACTCAGGTTTTACCTTCTGCTCTCGAATCTTTTTTTCCAAGCCAAGCTGTAGAGACATGTTTTCGTAAACAATTTTGCCTTTGGCGATTTCTAGCTTTTCTTTTACTAGCTTTTGTAGCGATTCTGCCCGAACAAACAAATTACGAGATGGATGAGCGCTATAGTCAAAACTTATAATGATGACTAGATATCCATCTTTATTTAATATTTTGTCTAGAGATAGTTGAATAATTTCCTGTTCATCCTTTATTTGTTGGGTTTCTTTATCAACAGCATGAAGGATCATCCCAGATAACATAACTACATCAAACTTTTTCTGCTCTGCGACAAGTTTCGGCAGAAAATCAAATAAATTTGTGGTAATAAACTTTTGTTTTGGGTATACATCTAAACAGTATTTAATAGCATATTCACTGTGATCTATACCTAAGTAATCACATCGAGCAGGTGAATATTTGAGCAAAGCCCCATTGCCACATCCTAGATCTAACAAAGAAAATGGTCGTTGTTTAAAAACTTCCTCTAGAAAATAGATACTGGGTGTATATCGAGTGGCATTTTCAGGCTGTTCAAAGTAGGAATAATAATCAGTCTGGAAACGTTCTTCTTCCGATATTTGCCGCTTATAACATCGAGTTTCCATATCTCACCGAAAAGCATTAACTAAACTAATATACTGTACTTCTTACATAATTCCATAACAGCATAGCTTGGCGGCGAGAGTGTCAACACTTCATAAAATGCTGTTGTGGTGTCCAGGAAAGCCAACCAAGTTTCAACTTCAACAGGCAGAAGTCCCACACCATAACGAAGTTTGGTGCTGGGACGCGAGTCGCTCATGGGGAAACCCCCTCTGGCGGCGATCAGGAATGCCTGACGGGGAATTGACAATCCTATCCATCTCAGACCCGATGGCAGGACCAAGGTTGGCATAGTAGATTTCACCACGTTTCATTTGTCAATCCATTTGCAAGCGTCAGCTCCCAGTCTGGGTCGACCTCTTGAATTGCCTCTCGGTAAGCCTGTTCTAGTTCTTGCTCCTGTAGAAGTTGTAACGCCACCTCAATTACTTGGGAGCGAGATTTGCACTGATGGATAAGCTTGTATTTCTCGATAAACCTCACAAGAGTTTCTGGTAAGGAAACTGACAGCTTTTCAGCCTGCATAGTTATCTAAGTTTATCGTTGCATTTTTCTTACTCAAAGTAAGATATTTAGTAGGAAGATATAGTAAGAAAAGTTAGCACGCTCAGCGCGACTTTGGCAACTTTTAGTCTCAATTAGTCCTAAAAAAGCTAAAAGTCCTCTTTTATCTAACCAATGGGTTAACCATGTCGCTGATAATTTCCCTTCTACAGGTAGAGTACAAAGGAGTGGAGTGCAGTAGATACTTTCCATAATGGAAGAGGTTGCTTTGCCAAAGGCAATGTAGAAGAGCGATATGAATGCTGAAGAACTAAGGCAGCGATATGCGGCTGGGGAACGAGATTTCAGCGCGGTCCACTTGAGTGAGGCAGTTCTTGAAGGGATTGATCTGAGCGGTGCTGTTCTCAGTGAAGCATCTCTAGATGGGGCAAACTTGAGAAGAGCAAACCTCAGTTATTCCGACCTAAGTAGAGCAGATCTGAATGGAGCAGATTTGAGCGGTGCCGACTTAAGCAAAACAGATTTGAGAGATGCCATTTTAGATGGCGCTATCTTAGAGGGGGCAAATTTAGATGGCGCAAATTTGCAGCAGGCTGACCTCAAAGTTGCCAATTTGGTACAAACAGATCTCGCTAATGCTGAGCTATATCAGGCTGATTTGAGCGGAGCCAATTTAGAGGCAGCTGACTTAAGTGGAGCCGATTTAGCAATTGCCGACCTAGGAGAGGCAAACCTGAGCAAAGCCAATCTGGAAGAGGCAAATTTGAGTGGAGCCGATTTACAAAAAGCGAATCTAGAAGGAACAATTCTAGAGGGCGGGCAACCAATCTAGCCACTTAGGCTTGCGGTAGAGCGCAGCCGGAGTAGAACTTCGGCTGACCTTTGAGTGGAAGATTTAAGGTCGAGCAGATCCGACTACTTATTAGACAGCTCTACGACTTGTCTGCGTGCATGTAGTCAATGAAGTAGAATTTCGGTTCAACCCTGTATTTAATGTATGTATAAATAGCTAACCCGATTAACGCCAGAACTGTAAGAGGCAAACCAATGTTGAGCCGCATCGCATCAGGCATCACTACGACACTGGCTACACTTACAGCGAAATAACATAAGAGGATAAGCTGCAAACGCTGGAAGTTCTTCAGCGCCTGACGACAGCTGCTGCAATGCATCGTGTGTTGCCTGTATCGATCCAGTAATACCTCATGACAGCTGGTTAATGATTCATCCGAGAGAGAGGATATGCTATTTTTACCCCATGGCAGTTGTCCCTGACAATACTTATCAAACCAATTCCGAAACTCAATGACAAATCGATCTGCACTAGTTGGCAGTTTATAAGCAGTCTTCCAGCTTTCAGACTGTTGTTTCTGCTGCAAGATGCGCTCTTGATGATGGAGAAGCACCATATCTCCATCAAGCACCTGATTACGAATGTTAATATGGTCGAACCATCGCGGAATTAAACGTTGCTGCGCTTTAGCAAAATTACGCGGAAACTGGGCAACAATTCTCGATTTGCCTGGTGAAACTGGAAGGCAATAAGTTATCAATCCTCCCTGTTGTCCGTCTTTGCCAAATTTGAAAGCATATTCTAAGTGACATGGTGGCTCAAAGGTCATTTTTGTCGAGGAGTTTCTAGTCGTCGCTTCGATCAAATCCTTTGTTGATTGCACAATATCAAAAGCAATGGGTCCAGCTTGCTCTCGCTTGCCTTGCACTCCATGATGGGCAAAAGGGACATGGCTGGGATCGGCAACATTCTCTACTAGTGTTTGCCAATCGTATGCCATGTCACGCACAAAGGATGACCAGACAAACCCCATACTGGCATCAATTAGAGGTGATAAAGGTAGCGGTTTGGAATTGGCAATATCAGTAGAATTCACATCTGGCCATACCCAGAGGAGATCGTTCTCCTGTCTACAGGGAAGCGCGATCGCACATAGATGCTGCTGATTCTTTACAATGAGGTTTTGATTCTCTACCTGCGGGATATGGGTACAGAGCCCTTCAGAATCAAACTGCCAGCCATGATAGCTACACATGAGATGACCAGTCTTTTCATCCACACGACCTTCACTTAAAGGAGCAAGTCGATGGGGGCATTGATCCAGGAATACGCAATACCTAGCTGTAGTTGGGGACTGCCAAATCACGAGTTGAAGTCCCAATAGAGTGATAGGTGTAGGACGCTTAGGGTCGAGATCCTCTACGGGTGAAACTGGATACCATTGCTGAAAAAAGTTGAACTCAGATCCCATTTGTGCCTATTAGGGGAAAGACTGTTTCCAGGTAGATGCTTCTCGATCTTAGCTCGTTACCAGTAATTGCTCGAACGCTTGGGAGATACGAGTTTGAAAGCGTTCTCGGTGCTTTAATAACAAAGCGGTTGTTTGGAAACCAATGGTACAGGGTGTGGTGCTGTGGCTATTTATCAGCACCGCTTCCCTCGGCGTTATTTTCTGGCTAGTGCCTTAGTTCTGAAACTGCTGAACTAGGCGTTGCTCCAACCGCTCTAGTAATGTATCAACATCTGCTGCAACTTGCTCAAAGCAAATGGGAGGTGGAGGCTCAGGCTCAAACATAATCAGCTTAATTTGATCTTTACCAATTCCGATGATGACAACTTCCTGCTTAGGATTGTAGGCATTTACAATCCCTAAAACCTCTTGCAGGTGGTTTTCGACTTTGCTGTTGAGTTTCTCTATTGCCTGTTTTGGGCAGTAAACAAAATGTGGCGTTGGTTCAAGATCGATGCCTAGGGTATCTTCGCTTTCTCCCCGTTCTAAATATAATCCCCAAGCCAATGCCGCCAATTCTTGCTGATTGGCTTTAGCGAACCGATCTAACTGGTGCCGCCATTGCTGTTCTCCCTCATTCAGTTGGGTATTGCCAAATCCGAGCATGTCTTATCTTCCGTCATTAACAAGATTATTTCACACCCGACTGGACTCGCCAGAGGTTAGCATAAATCCCCTGTTGTTCCAGCAGTTGTTCGTGCCTTCCCCACTCTACCAAGCGACCGTGTTCCATTACATAGATGCAGTCGGCGTTGCGGACAGTCGAAAGGCGATGGGCGATCGCAATTGTAGTGCGATTGAGCGTAATTCGTTCTAGTGATCGCTGAATGGCAGCTTCTGTTTCATTATCCACGGCTGAAGTCGCTTCATCAAGAATGAGAATTGGTGGGTTCTTCAAGACAGCACGGGCGATTGCAATCCGTTGCCGCTGACCACCAGATAATTTCTGTCCGCGTTCACCGACAATCGTCTCATAGCCTTGGGGCAGTTGCATGATAAAGCTATGAGCTTCCGCCACCGAGGCCGCTGCCACAATCTCTTCCAGTGGAGCGTCAACGTTCTCAAAGGAGGAACCTCCGGGTGCGGAAGGCACTGCCGCTTGCGACCTGGAATTCAATTCCAGGTCGGTCGGCAGAGCTGCGTTGACCTTGTCAAAACTACCATAGGCAATGTTCTCTGCCACAGTACCGTGAAATAAGAAAACATCCTGGCTTACCAAGCCAATGCAAGAGCGTAAATCCCTCAACTTTAGTTGACGCAACTCGATGCCGTCCAGGGTGATTGTACCTGCTTGCACCTCGTACAGTCGTAACAACAGTTTCACTAATGTGCTTTTACCAGAGCCAGTGGAACCTACAATTGCAATTGTTTTACCAGCAGGGATATGGAGAGAAAGATCCTGCACGACTGGAAGGCGCTGGTAATAGGCAAAAGTAACGTGCTGTAATTCCAATTCACCTCGTACTGAGTCGATGGGCAACGCGATATCTCCTGGATGGATCGTAATCGGAGTATCCAGGAGATTCATGACTCGACTGGTAGAAGCCATCGCCCGTTGATATTGGTCAAAAGTTTCCCCTAGCCTTGTTAAAGGCCAAAGTAATCGCTGGATCAGGAAAACCAACACACTGTATGTACCCACAGACATCTTGCCTGCTACCGCTTCCATCCCTCCGTACAGCAACAAGGCTGTGAATCCTGCTAGGATGATCATCCGAATCAACGGGACAAAAGCAGCACTAAGAGTG